>NZ_JBSFLV010000026.1:0-92432 GCF_053599215.1 Streptomyces sp. NPDC001002
GGGCGGCACGGTGCCGCCGCAGGGCGCCTCGCTGGTGCCCGCCGTCAACCAGATCGAGCTGCACCCCGGCCTCCAGCAGAGCGAATTGCGCGCGCTGCATGCCGAGTTCGGGATCGTCACCGAGGCCTGGAGCCCGCTGGCCCAGGGCGCGGTGCTGGGCGAGTCCGCGCTGACCAGGATCGCCGAGCGGCACGGCAAGTCGCCGGCCCAGGTGGTGCTCCGCTGGCACCTTCAGCTGGGCAACGTGGTCATCCCGAAGTCGGTCACGCCCGCTCGTATCCGCGAGAACATCGACGTCTTCGACTTCGTGCTCGCCGACGAGGAGATGGCCGCGATCGCGGAACTGGACCGCGGGCTGCGCACGGGCCCGGACCCCGACACCCTCAACTGACCGGCGAGCGGCCCTGGTTCATCAGATCCAGGGCCGCGTTCGCGGCGGCGGTGACGACGTCCGGCCGGGCCCCCGCCGCCTCGGCGACGTCGGTCACCAGCCGGACGTCCTTGCGCAGCAGGGGTCCGGCGTGGGCGGCGATGCGGTCCAGGGTTCCACCGGCCGACGCGATCCTGGTGAGGGCGAAGCTCGCGCCGCTGCCGTGCGCGACGACCTGGGCGAGCGCGCCGGCGTCCACGGCCAGGTCCCGGCCGAGGGCGAGGGTGTCGGCGGCCGTGGCCAGGTTGGCCGTGAACAGCACGTTGTTCAGGAGCTTGGCGAGCTGGCCGGTACCGAGCGGGCCCATGTGGACGACGGGATCGGCGTAGGTCTCGAACACGGGACGGCAGTAGGCGACCGTGCCCGGCTCTCCCCCGGCCATCACCACCAGGCGTCCCTCGGCCGCCGCTGGCCCGCCCCCGCTGACGGGAGCGTCGATCAGCGTGACGCCGTGGGTCCGGGCCCGGTCGGCGAGGCGTCGGCAGGTGTCCGGGTGGACGGTGCTGTGCACGGCGACCACCCCGCCCTTGCGCAGTCCGGCGAGCACCCCGTGCTCGCCGGTGAGGATCTCCTCCACGTCGGCGTCGTCCACGACACAGACGCAGACCAGGTCGCTGGCTGCGGCCAACTCCGCCGGTGACGAAGCGCGCTTGGCGGGAGTGCCGGCGAAGGGGACCAGAGTCGCGGGGCGGCGGGCCCACAGGGTGGTCTCGTAGCCCGCGTCGACGATGCGGCGGGCCATGGGGCCGCCCTGGCTGCCCAGGCCGATGAATCCGACGCGCATCAGCGTGTCTCCTGTTCATGGGGTGCGGGGGTGGGGGTCGGCTCCGGTTCCGGCTCCCGTTCCGGCGGGTTCGGGCGCCAGCACGTGGCGAGCAGGCCGGTGGTCGCCGCCACGGCCACGCCCAGCGCGATGCCGCCGCCAGCCCAGCCGGTCACGGCGATGCCGGCCGCCTCGTCCACCGAGACGTCCCCCGGACCTAGCACGGCGAGGGCGACGGAGAGGACGGCGAGGGTGAGGACGTACTCGTAGCCCTCTTTGAAGACGAAGAAGCCGTTGGGCCGGTGGGCGAGGAGGCCGGCGATCAGCATCACGGAGATGACGGCCGCGCAGGCCAGCGGGGTGAGCAGGCCCGCCAACAGCAGGGCGCCCGCGCCGACTTCGGTGAGCACGCTCGCCCATGCCTGGAGTGTGCCGTGGCGCAGGCCGAGGCCGGTGAACCAGCGGGCGGTGCCCTCGATACGGCCGCCGCCGCGCCAGTGGTTGAGGCCGTGCGCGATCATGACGGCGCCCAGGACCAGGCGGATCAGCAGCAGCGCGGTGGTGTCGGCGTGGCTCATCCGGCTCTCCCCTGCCGCGAGTTCGCGGCGATGTCGGTCTCGTGGGCCACGGCGCACTCCTCGGCAAAGGACAGCGCCTTCAGGTGGTACGCGCGGGCCGAGTGGCCGAGGCTCAAGTTGTGGCCGCTGTCCGGCTGTTCGTTGGCACGCACCCGGGGTGCGGCGGTGAAGAGGGAGGCGATGTCGGCCAGTGCCTCGGGTCCTGAGCTCCACACCTCCTCGTGGTCGCCCAGGCTGAACTGCACGGGAACCCTTACGCGGGCGGCCAGTTCGGGGAACTCGTGGCGCCAGCCGCGCGCCGCCGACTCGTACTCGGGAGAGGCGGCGGCGATGCTCGCGCCGCCCAACACATCCGGTGGGTAGAGGTGGTTGGGTCCCCAGAGCACCTTCCAGAGCAGCGACCGGGCCCGCCCGGCAGGGCGCAGTTCCTCGTCGTTCAGCTCCAGGAAGCCGGTGGAGCGGGGGTGGTGGTGCCGGCCGGTGCCGGCCAGCTCCAGGCCCAGGAGTTCGTGGCCCCGCGCGTCGGCGGCCATCCGTACGGCGAGCTCGCTGCCCGCGGAGTGGGCCAGGACGAAGACACCGGCACCGCGCGGGCGCGTGGCCAACAGCCGGTCCAGGACGCCGAAGGTGAGGGCCACCCGGCGTGCGGGGTCGGTGAGTTGGCGCGCGTCGGGCAGTGAGGCGCCGTAGCCCGGGCGGTCGAGGGCGAGGACGGAGAAGCCGAGCGCGGCGCCGGTGCGCAGCAGCGAGAGCCGCGGGTGTCCCGGGCAGTCGAAGTACGTCGACCGAGTCCCGCCGCCGTGCAGCGCGAGGACGACGGCACGCGGATCGGTGACCCAACTCGCCCTGTACGAGAGAGAGATGCCGTCGATGTCGACGACACCGGGCACGACGGACGCGTCTCCGTCCTCCGCCGGCCGTGTCACGTGTCCGTCCTGAGGAGGATGACCCCGCTGGGCGTGAGACCGCCCGAACTGACGACCGCGACCCGGGCGTCGGGGACTTGGCGGGCCCCGGCCGTGCCTCGCAGTTGGACGATCGCCTCGTGGACGAGGCCCATGCCATGGGTGCGTCCGTGCGAGAGCTGGCCGCCGTGGGTGTTGAGGGGCAGTACGCCGTCCCGTGCGATGTTCTTTCCTCCGTCCAGGAAGTCCTTCGCCTCGCCGATGCCGCAGAAGCCCAACGCCTCTATCCAGGACAGGCAGTTGAAGGTGAAGCCGTCGTAGAGCTGGGCCACGTCGACGTCGGCGGGGCGCAGTGAGGTGCGGGTCCACAGGTGGGCGGACTGGCCGATGACCTGGGGTTCGTGGGTGAGGGTGCTCTGGTCCCATTCGAGACGCTCGGTGATCTGCGTGCCCACGGCCTCGACGAGGACGGGGGGTTGGGCGAGATCGCGGACGGTGTCGACGGCCGAGACGATCACGGCGACCGATCCGTCGCAGGGGACGTCACAGTCGTAGAGCCCGAAGGGCGTGGTGATGGGCCGCGCTTGGAGGTAGTCGTCCATCGTCATCGGGTCGCGGTAGATCGCCGTGGGGTTGAGGGCGGCGTTGGCGCGCTGGTTGAGGGCGATCCAGCCGAGGGTCTCGCGGCTGGTGCCGTAGCGGTGGAAGTGGCGTTGGGCGTTCTGGGCGAGGGTGTGGGCGGCGGAGACCGCGCCGAAGGGCTTGAGCCAGCCGGGGTCGGAACTGCTCGGCGCCGGGATCCTGCCCTGTTTCACCAACTCGCCGTACGTGGACTCCCATACGGTGCGGAAGCAGAGCACGTGCCGGGCGAGTCCGCCGGCCACGGCCAGCATCGCGGCGATGAGCGAGCCGCCGGGGCCGAAGGTCTCGCCGCCGCCGTTGTACCAACTGGGCCTGATGCCGAGGGCGGATTCCAGCGCGGTGACGCCCCCTTCCGCGAAGCCGCCGTACGCCCCGGCTCCGGGGTAGGTGGACAGGCCGTCGATGTCGTCGAGGGTGAGTCCGGCGTCGGCAACCGCCGCCTCGCAGGCCTCGACGGTGAGGGAGAGCGGCTGGACCATCAGACGGCGGCCGAGCCGTGAGCTGCCGATGCCGGTGATCGCGACCTTGTCCTCGAACTTGTCGAGTGTGGCCATGGGCCGGGACCTGGGCGGTGGCCCGTCCTCGGGGAGCGGTGCCGGGTCGCCCTGCTCGGCCGCGGGGCGGAACAGCGGCAGCCATACGTCGTCGCCGACGGGCTCGAAGACGACCTCCATCCGCATGCCGAGGGCGAGTTGGCCGGAGTCGCACTCGACGGCGTTGGTGGTGAGCCGGACCCGGGGGTCGTCTTCGAGGGCGACCTGGGCGACGACGTACGGCGCCGGCAGGCCGGGCAGGGCGAAGCGGTGGTTGACGGTGAAGCCGATGAGGGTGGCGCGGCCGGAGACGGCCCGGACGCCCAGGTCGTGGCCCCGGCAGTAGCGGCACACGGGCTGGGGCGGATGGATCAGGGAGGCGCACGAGGCGCACTCCTGTATCCGCAGCCGTCCGTCCGCCCCCGACGTCCAGAAGAACTCGTTCTGGTCGGTGATCAGGGGGACGGGACGTCCCGGTGCTCCGGCCACCTGCGCTCCTTGGTCTCTCGGCCTGCGTCGCTCGGCCTGTTTCTCTCGGCCCGGGTCTCAGCGGATTCGTCCGTCGGCCCGTGTCTCAGCGGGCGATCCGTGCCTGTCCCGCCCGGACCGTGACCGGCTCGGCCAACCGCTGCTCGTCGCAGGCGCGTTGGAGGATCTCCAGGGTCTCGTCGAGCGGTGGGCCGAGCCGCTTGCCGGGGGTGAAGGTCGCCGGGAGGTGGCGCATGCCCTGGATGATGCCGATGGTCTCGTAGTGGACGGTGCCGGCCGGGTCGCAGCGGAAGTCCGGCATCCGGTCGAGCACGGCCGTCACCATCCGCTTGAACACGGTGCGCGCGACGTTCGAGCCGATGCAGCGGTGGATGCCGAGGCCGAAGCTGCTGTGCCGGTTGCCCCTGCGCTCCAGGTCGACCCGGTCGGGGTCGGGGAAGACGGCCGGGTCCCGGTTGGCCATCGCCCAGGACAGCCACAGGCGTTCGCCCTCCTTGAACTCCTGTCCGGCGATCTCGCAGTCGGCGGAGAACGTACGGCCGTCGCCCGGTGCCGGCGTGAAGATGCGCAGGAACTCCTCGGTGGCCGAGTCCAGGAGGGTGTCCCGCTCGCTGCTGAGCCGGTCGCGCTCAGCGGGGTTGTCCGACAGCCATTCCAGGGCGTGCGCGGTGAGCGCCGTGGTCGTGTCGAAGCCGCCGCCGATCAGCAGGGCGAGGACGCCGACCAACTCCAGGTCGGGCGGGGTCTTTCCGTTGATCTCGGCCCGGGCCAGCGCGTCGATCAGGCCGGGCCTGGGGTTCTCGCGGATCTCCACGAGGGACATGTACAGGGACTGGCCCATGGCGCGGCTCAGGTCCGCGACCCGAGGCATGTCAGGTGAGTTGGGCGGGGTGTAGACCGAGGCGTGGGCGGGCTCGTTGTAGACGGTCCAGTCCTTGAGCGGGATGCCCATCATCGCGAGCGTGAGGACGGCCGGCACCACGTTGGCGAGGTCGTCGACGAAGTCGATGCGGCCCTCCTCGATCTTCGCGTCGAGACAGGCGCGGACCACCTCGTCGACGACGGGGATCCAGCGGGCGACGGCCGCCGGGGAGAGGTAGGGGTTGAGCGTCTGGCGGTAGTAGCGCTGTTCGGGCGGGTCCATCTCCAGGAATCCGCCCTGCACTTCGCGGGCGCGGGGCGGCGAGGGGATGGTGATGCCCTTGTAGCCGCGCCGGATGCCCTGCACGTCGTGGTCGTTGGACAAGTACTCGGCGGAGCGCGCCAGTTCGAAGACCTCGCGGTTGCCGCTGGCGACCCAGTGGCCGCCGTGGGTGTCGGTCCAGGCGATGGGGCACTTGCCGTGCAGTTCGTGGGTGATCTCCTCGAACCGGTGGCGGTATTCGGGGGTGTGCCGGTCGAAGTGCACCCGGTCCTTCTTGCGCTCGTCGTCCCTCTCGGGATCGTGGTCCTGCTCGCGCCCGTCGGCGTTCTCGCGCTCGTCGTCCGTCTCGTGCTCGTCGTCGGCGGCCTCGCTCATGGGTTCCGCCCTCCCTTCAGAACAGCTGGATGGCTCGTTCCGGGCAGGAGTGCGCGGCTTCCCGCACCTCCGCTTCCTGGTCGGCCGGGACTTCTTCGCTGACGGCCGAGGAATGGCCGTCGATCTCGTCGAGCTCGAACGCCTTCGGAGCGATCATGGCGCAGAGCGTGTGGCCCTGGCAGCGCTCCGGGTCGACCCGGACCTTCACGTCTTCAACTCCCTCTGTTTCTGGATGACTTGACCTCACCGGTCGACTTCGGCTCACTTGCGCCAGTCGTACCACTTGAGGTAACCGCCGGCGTCGACGCGCAGTTGGGTGCCGGTGATGTAGCGGGCCTCGTCGGAGGCGAGGAAGAGCACCGCGTTGCTGATGTCGACCGGTTCGACGAACGAGACCGGCATGGCCTGCTGCACGGAGAAGGCGGGCTCGGCGTCCTGCCGGGTGGGGCGTTCGAGGTCGGGCCGGAAGGACTTGTACATCGGCTCGCTCTGGAGCATGCGGGTGTCGACGTTGGTGGGGTGGACGACATTGGCGCGCTGGTTCAACGGGGCGAGGTTGCGGGCGAGTTCGTGCACGTACTCCGACAGGGCCCGCTTGGCGAACGCGTAGCCGGAGCCGCCCGGGTTGGCGCCGGGGGTGTCGACGATGCCGTGTTCCATGAGGGCGGCGGTCGAGCCGGTGGCGATGACCGAGGCGCCCTCGCGCAGGTGCGGCAGGGAGATCTGGATGGCGTTGATGGTGCCGATCAGGTCGACGTCGATGGCGTCGCACCAGGCCTGCAGCTTGGGCTCGCCGTGCAGCGGGGCGATGCCCGCCTGGGCCACCACGATGTCCAGGCCGCCGAGTTCGGCGAGCCCGGCCGCCAACGCCTCGCGCAGTTGCGCCGAGTCGCGTACGTCGGCCTCGCGGGCGACGATCCGCCGGCCGCGCTCCTCCACCAGCCGGGCCGTCTCCTTCAGGTCCTCGGGGGTGGCCATGGGGTAGCAGACCGTCTCGAAGTCGCGGCAGATGTCCACCGCGATGATGTCGGCGCCCTCCTCGGCCAGCCGTACGGCGTGGCTGCGCCCCTGTCCGCGCGCGGCGCCCGTGATGAACGCGACCTTGCCCTCGACTCGTCCCATGGCGGGGTCCTTTCCTGTCCTGTCGCAGTTGGCAAGAATCACCCTTCCGAATGCGAGAACCATACTTTCAACGACGCGTCGGCCGGAAGGCCCGTGTCCGGACTTTGTGTCATCGCGCGAGGCTTTGGGAAATGCCCCGCTCGGGTCGTGACGGACCCCTGGTGCCACGATAGGGTTCTCGCCTGAATACTCACGCGATCTCAGCTTGAGAGAACCTCATTTCCACACGATGTGGAGGAGTTCATGGAGCGCAAGACCTTCGGAGAGGTGGTCGCATGAGTGGCGACGGGCCGCTCGCCGGGATCCGGGTGCTGGAAGTGGCGATGTACGGGTTCGTGCCGTCCGCCGGTGCCGTGCTCGCCGACTGGGGCGCGGACGTGGTCAAGGTCGAGCACGCGGTCACCGGCGATCCGCAGCGCGGGCTGCGGCAGACCGGCACGTTCAAGGTCGAGGGCGACCCCAACCCCAATGTGGAGCACGCCAATCGGGGCAAGCGCAGCATCGGCCTCGACATGGCCCGGCCCGAGGGCAAGGAGGTGCTGTACGAGCTGACCCGGCGTTCGGACGTCTTCCTGACCAGCTTCCTTCCCTCGGCCCGGCGGAAGTTCGGCATCGACGTGGCCGACATCCGCGAGGTGAACCCGGACATCGTGTACGCCCGCGGCAGCGCGCTCGGTCCGCGGGGCCGGGAGTCGGACCGGGGCGGCTACGACATGACGGCGTTCTGGGCGCGGGCCGGCACCGCGGCCAGTCTGACGCCGGCCGGCACCGAGGGCATGATCACCCCGCCCGTGCCCGCCTACGGGGACACCATCTCCGGCACCAACCTCGCCGGGGGCATCGCGGCGGCCCTGCTGAAGCGCGAGCGCACCGGCGAACCGTCCGTCGTGGACGTGTCGTTGCTCGGCAGCGGCGTCTGGGCCATGGGCCACGGCATCGCGCTCTCCCTCCACCTGGACCGGAGTTGGGTCGCCGCGCCGCCCGGGACCCACAACTCCCCCGCCAATCCGCTGACCAGCCTCTACCGCACGGCCGACGGCCGCTATCTGTCGCTCGTCATGCTCCAGCCGGGAAAGTTCTGGGCCGACGTGTGCCGTCACCTCGACCGGCCCGAACTGGCCGAGGACCCGCGCTTCGCCACCGCCGAGCAGATCGCCGCCAACACCGAGGAAGCGGTCAAGATCCTCCGCGAGGTGTTCGCGACCCGCACGCTCGCGGAGTGGACGGAGCGGCTCGCGACCCTGGCCGGGCCGTGGGCGCCCGTCCAGGACTCGGTGCAGGTGGGCGTGGACGCGCAGGTCAGGGCGAACGAGTACATCCTGCCCGCCGGCGAACTCGAACTCGTAGCCAATCCGGTCCAGTTCGACGTCACGGCCCCGCACCTCGGCCCGGCCCCCGAGTTCGCGGCACAGACCGAGGAGATCCTGCTGGAACTGGGGCTGGACTGGGAACGGATCCTGGAGTTGAAAGCGGCGGGGGCGGTGACGTAGAGGCCGTCGCCGTACGCCTGGACGGTCTCGTTGGATCCGCAGTCCCTCCGTGTGATCAGATCGGCCGCGTACCGGCAGGTAGCGGCTCGGGGAGGGTCGCGGAGGGGGAGACCGTGATGCCCGATATCGCCAGAGAAACGACACAGTCGTGCCCGGAGTGCGGAACGGAGATCCGAGGCGACGGCCGGTTCACCGTCTGGTGCGCCGACTGCGACTGGAACGTGGACCCCGAGGAGTCACGACCGGACACCGGACGGCTGGACCGGGCCGAGCGGGCCCTGGCCCGACGACATGGCGAGCAGTTGCTCGCCGAGATGCTGAGCGGGCGTGAAACGCGCCCGCGGCGCGATGCCTCGGCGGTGGCGGCCACCGCGCTCGCCCTGACCGTGCACGGCGTCACCCTCGCGCTCGCCGTCGGCGGCGTCTGGTGCCTGGTGGCGGGCTGGGGTGGCATCGGCGTCGTGGCGGGTCTGGTGCTTCTGGTGCTGGCCTGGGCGCTCGCGCCGAGGGTTCGCCGCCTGCCCGACGACCGGCCCGTGCTGTTCGCGGCCGACGCGCCCGAACTGTTCGCCCTGGTGGACGAGGTGGCGCGGGCGGTCGGCACCCGGAGCGTGCACGCGATCGCCGTGGACGGGAGCATCAACGCGGCCGTCACGACGTACGGTGTCCGGCGTCGGCGGCTGCTGGTGCTGGGTATGCCGCTGTGGGAGGTCCTCACGCCCGGGGAGCGGATCGCGCTGCTCGGCCACGAGCTGGCCCACTACGCCAACGGCGACACGCGCAACGGGCTGGTGGTGGGCAGCGCGATGCGGACCCTGTCCCTCTGGCACCACACCTTCCAGCCGATTCCGCACCCGTCCGCGATCGAGATGGCCGTCAACGCCCTCTACGTGGTGCCACGCCTGCTGGTCCGAGGGGCGCTGGTGTTGCTCGTCCGGTTGACGTCGCGGGCCGGGATCCGGGCCGAGTACCTCGCCGACCGGCTGGCCGCCCGCACCGCTTCCACTCAGGCCGCCGTGGGCCTCATGGACCGGTTGCTCATCACTGATTCGCTCGGCGTCCTGCTGCGCAGCGAGGCCAACCGTGCCGCCCTCGCCGGGTCGAGGTCCGTCCGGGCGGCCACGGCCCGGGCCGACGAACTGTGGGGGCTGCTCACCGCGTACGCGGAGTCCGTCCCCGAGCACGAGTACGAACGGCAGCGGCGTGCCGGAGCCCGGCGCGGGCACCAGATCGACGCCACCCATCCGCCGACCCATCTGCGGCGCGCCTCCCTGCTCGTCGGGGAGCCTGTGACGGCGGCGGTGCTGCCGCAGGCCCGCCGGACCGAGCGGATCGCCACGGAACTCGCCACGGCCCGCACGGAGGTGGCCCGGCGCCTGCTGCGCGACGGCCCGGAGGACTGAGCCTCACGGGCCGCCCCGGCCGCGTCCAGGGAGCAATGCCCGTGTCAACGCGCCCACTTCGGCGTCCACAGGTCGCCGTCCGTGCGCGCGACGCCGAGGTGGGTGCGGAGCAGGGTGAGGGTGGGGTGCGGGTTGTCGGTGCGCCACAGGAGCGAGTGCGGGTACGCCGGTGTCGGGCCGTGCAGCGGGATGCGCCGCAGGTCGTGGTCGGCGGGCCAGACCATGCGGGTTCCTTCGCCGACGAGGGTCGCCAGGTGCGGGGAGTCGGCGATCGTGTCGAGGAGCGGCTCGGTGCCGAAGTCGGGGCCCGTCACCTCGATGGTGAGTCCGAAGGCGGTGGCCAGGTCGTCGTAGAAGACGGCCCATTCGGTGCCGGCGACATTGCCGGGCATCCAGATCCGGTGCCCGGCCAGCCGCGCCGGGGTGACCTCGCGGGCGGCGGCGAGTGCGTGCCGCGGGCCGGTGAGCAGTTGGAGCGGCTCGTGGTGGACGCGGGCGGCCGAGATGCCGTCGGGCAGTTGCCGTGCCGGGCGGGTGAGCGCACGGAACGACGCGTCTACGGTGCCCGAGCGGACCGCGGCGATCGCCGCCTCGGCGTCGAAGAGGGTCACGACGTCCAGGGCGGTCTCGGGGTGGGCCCGGTGGAAGTCCCGTAGGAGGTCGGCGGGTGCGAGCCGGCGTCCGATCACGTCGACCCGGAGCGCGCGCCGGCCGGGTTGCACCGAGGCCGCGGCCCGCTCCTCGGCGCGCAGCAGGTCGCGGGCGTGCGGCAGGAAGACCTGCCCGTCCACCGTGAGGACCGCTCCACGCGCTGTGCGGGTGAACAGCCGCACGGCCAGTTCCCGCTCCAGCGCGGCGACCCGCTTGGAGACCGCCTGCTGGGTGATCGACAGGGAGAGCGCGGCCTCCCGGAACTGTCCGGCGTCGGCGACGGCCACGAAGGTGCGTACGGCATCGAGATCCACGGGGTCAGTTCTACCGCCACCTCCAGGGCTCCTCCGCCCCTTCCGGGGCGGCCGCGCGCGACAACTGCCCGTTGTCGAGTGCCGGGCAGGATGGTTGTTTGATCCGTTGCCGCTCGCCCGCTTTGATGTGCGGGTCGGCAACGGGTGGGAGGGGTTGTTCGTGGTCATGGGGGACAGACGGTCGCTGGGGCGGCGGTTCCGGTGGTTGTGGGCGGCGTACGCCGTCAGCTCGCTCGGCACCTGGCTCGCCTTCGACGCGTTCGCCTTGATCGCGGTGCTGGTCCTGCATGCCGGGCCCACGGAGGTGTCGATCCTGGCGGCGGCCGGGCTGGCGGTCGGGGCGGCCGTGGCGGTGCCGCTCGGGCCCTGGATGGAGTTCCGGCGCAAACGGCCCGTGATGATCGCGATGGACCTGGTCCGGTGCGGGGCGCTGCTCACGGTGCCGGCCGCCTACGCGTTCGGCGCGCTCACCTTCGTACAACTTCTGGTTGTGGCGGTTCTCACCGCGGCGGCCGACATCAGCTTCACCGCGGCCAGTGGGGCCTATCTGAAGGCCCTGGTGCCACCGGAGGATCTGCTCGTCGCCAACAGCCGTTTCGAGGCGACGATGTGGACCACGACCGTGCTCGGTCCGCCGCTCGGCGGGGCCGCGATCGGGTTGTTCGGCCCGGTGCTGACGGTGCTGACGAACGCGGTCAGCTTTCTCCTGTCGGCGGTGGGGCTCCGTGCGATCGGCGGCAAGGAGCAGCCACCCGCACCGGCCGACGGGCGGGCGTCGGCGGGTGGTCTGCTCGACGGGTGGCGGTACATCCTGCGCCACCCCGATCTGCGCCCGCTGTTCTTCAACACGGTCCTCAACAACGGCCTGATCATGGCCGTCTCGCCGCTGCTCGCGGTCCTGATGGTCGGCGATCTCGGGTTCCCGCCCTGGCAGTACGGTCTCGCCTTCGCCGTGCCCTGTCTGGGCGGCCTTCTCGGCTCGCGGATCGCCCGCCCGCTCGTCGCCCGCTTCGGCCGACGGCGCGTCCTGCTCACCTCCGGGACGCTGCGCGCCTGTTGGCCGGTCGGGCTGGCCTTCATCGGGCCCGGTGTGCCCGGACTGGCTCTCGTCATGGGTGTCGAGTTCGGGTTGATCGTCTGCTCGGCGGTGTTCAACCCGGTGTACTCCACCTTCCGCCTGGAACGGACGGCGAACGATCGGATCGCCCGTACGCTCTCCGCCTGGTCGGTCACCAGCAAGGCCACGATCGCGGCGCTGACCGCGCTGTGGGGCCTCCTCGCCGGCGTCATCGGCATCCGCCCCGCGATCGCGCTGGCCGGCGTACTGCTGCTGGCGACACCGCTGTTGCTGCCGCGCGGCGGCCGGGAACCGGCGGCGCGGGAGGCCGAGGCGGCGCCCGCTTCGCCGTGACAGGAGTCGCTACGCGCGCATAGCGCGGCTGGGCGCTCGCGGGGTAATCTGACGCTTCGGAAACGTCGTTCTCCATCTCAGAGAATCTCCCTGGCGAATTTGAGAGAAGGGCCTCAGCGATGGCAGTCACCGTCACCGAACTCACCCCCACCACCGGCGTGGAGATCTCGGGCCTGTCCGGGAGCCGACTGGTCGACCCGGGGGTCGCGGCGGAGTGTCGGTCCGCGCTGGAGCGGCGCGGGGTGGTGATCTACCGCGAGGCCGACGTCGACGACGACGAACTGGTCGCTTTCAGCCGCCTGTTGGGCGATGTCGTCCCGCTGCCGATGGGCGGTCACGCCACCCATCCGGAGATCCAGCGGATCACCCGCGACCCGTCGAAGAGCCCGCTGGCCGCCTACCGCGAGTCGACCTTCCACTGGCACATCGACGGGACGACGGAGGAAGTACCCAACAGGGCAACGCTGTTGACGGCACGTCAGATAGCGGACGACGGCGGGGGCGACACGGCGTTCGCCAACACCTTCGCCGCGTACGAGGCACTGTCCGAGACGGAGCGGAAGGAACTGGACGGCGTACGGGTCGTGCACAGCTTCACCGCCTCGCAGTTGCTGGTCACCCCGGACCCCTCGCCGAAGGAGCGGGCCGCCTGGGACCGCAACCCGGCCCGCGAACACCCCCTCGTCTGGACCCGGCGCACCGGCCGCAAGTCCCTGCTGATCGGGGCCACGGCCGGCGAGGTGGTCGGCCGCGAGGCGAAGGAGGGCCGGGAACTGCTCGACCGGCTCCTCGACTGGGCCACCCGGCCGGAGTTCACCCTCCGCCACCGCTGGCGCCAGGGCGACCTCGTCATCTGGGACAACACCGGCATGCTGCACCGTGCCCTGCCCTACGGCGAGGCCTCCGCCCGGCTGATGCACCGCACCTCCCTGGCGGGCGAGGAGGAGGTGGCATGAGCGAGCGACGCACCGCGATCGTCACGGGCGGCGGATCGGGCATCGGGCGCGCGATCGCGCAGCGGCTCGCGGAGGACGGATTCGCCACCGCCGTACTGGACTTGAACGCGGACTCGGCCGAGCGGGTCGCCGATGAGTCACGGCAGAAGGGGCACGAGTCGGTCGCCTTCGGGGGCGTCGACGTGTCCGACCGCGCGCAGGTGAACGCGGCGGTGCAGCGGGTGCGCGACACGCTGGGCGGTCCGGTGGTCGTGCTGGTCAACAACGCCGGGGTGAGCGGCTTCGACCCGTTCCTGAAGATCGCCGACGAGACCTGGGACCGGATCATGGCCGTGAACCTCAACGGCCCGTTCTACTGCTGCCAGGCGGTCGTGCCGGACATGAAGGAAGCCGGGTGGGGGCGGATCGTGAACATCTCGTCGTCCAGCGCCCATTCGGGGCAGCAGTTCATGACGCACTACGTGGCGTCCAAGGCAGGGCTGGTCGGCTTCACCAAGTCCCTCGCGCTGGAGCTCGGTCCGGCGGGCATCACCGTGAACACCATTCCGCCCGGCTTCGTCGACACCCCGATGCTGCGCGCCTCGGAGGAACGCGGCCTGCTCGGCGGCTCGGTGGACTACCACGCGGAGCGCACTCCGGTACGGCGGCCAGGGCGGCCGGAGGACATCGCCGCCGCGTGCGCGTTCCTGGTGTCGGAGGAGGCCGGCTACATCACCGGGCAGGTGCTCGGCGTCAACGGGGGGCGCAACACCTGACGTTCAGCGGAGGTCCGGGGCCTCGGGGTGCGGAAGCAGACCCTCCGTGTCTCACCGCGTCACCGCAGACAGGTCGAGCCGAAGCTGTCCAGGAATTCCAGCGTGGCTGAAGCCGACCGCGCCGGGCACGACACCACCGTCCACGTGACACCGACCTTCTCCAATTCGGCGAACGCCTCCCGGTGGCGGTCGGACTCGACGGCCGGTTCGACTTCGCCGTAGGAGTGGACGACGTCGATCCCGTCGGAGCGCCCGGCCGCCGCTTCACGCAACTCGGCTATCTGCACCGCCAGTTCGGCCACCGACCCGAGCACCGGTGTCCGGGCCGTGGCGCTCAGCTGCGCCCCTCCGGACATCGGCATCCAGCCCTGGGCCCGCTCCGCGACCCGGCGTCGGCTCAGCTTCGAGTTGCCGCCGATCCAGACCGGGATCGGCCGCTGCACGGGCCGCGGCCGGGCGATCACGTCTCGGGCGCTGAAGTGTCGTCCCTGGTAACTGAATTGCTCGCCGCTCCAATGCAGCGGAAGGACGTCCAGGACCTCGTCGAACAAGGCATTGCGTTCGTCCATGTCGACGCCCAGGGCGTGGAACTCGCTCTTCTGGTAGCCCGCGCCGAGCCCGAGGATCAGGCGTCCGCCGGAGAGCTTGTCGAGGGTGGCGGCTGCTTTGGCGAGGAGGAACGGGTTGCGGTACGGGGCGACCGCCAAGTACGTGAGCAGACGCAGGCGTTCGGTCGTGGCGGCCGCGTAGGCGAGCGCGACGAAGGGGTCGAGGGTCTGGTGGCCGCCGCTCGCGAGCCAGCGGGCGCCCGGCACCGGGTGTTCGCTGAGCGACAGCCCGTCGAAACCGGCCCGCTCGGCCGCGGCGGCGACCTGGTGCAGGGGGCCGGCGTCGAGCACGTCACCGTCGGTTCCGGTCGTCTCCGGGTAGTGGAAGATGAAGCGCATCGGTCACCTCCGTGGCCGCTCGGCGAGTGCGGGCGGCGCCTTGTGGAGGGTTCATGCTCTCGCGGGTCGCCCGAAGTTCCACCGCCCTGGGAGCGAACACCTCATCGGCGAGGGGGACTTGGCCTGGATCGATGGCCTCCTTGCCGTCGAAACCGGGCACAATCCCCCTGTCCAGGGCATAGCGCGCAACCGTCACGACGTCGATGATGTCGTCGTGACACCAGGGAGTGTCGAGGCCGTTGATACGGACGGCGCGGACCGTCGGACCCCACCCAAGGCCCGTCAGGGCTCCGAGGGCGATGGACCGCGCCTCCTCCTGGGCGTTCACCTCCGACGGGCCGTGAGACGCTCCGCCGCAGCCCAGTGCGCGTCCGCCGCCCACAGCCGCGCGAAGGCACGCACGGCGTCATCCGCCGAACCGCCCCCGCCGACCACACGTTTCACCTCGCCGGCCGGCCCGCTCGCCAAGGACCGGGCCAGCGCGCGCCAGCCCTCTTCGAAGGCGGGTCGCGGCAACACCCGGTCGATCAAGCCGAGTTGCCGAGCCTCGTCAGCATCGAGGACCATCCCGGACCCCGCGAGCATCAGGGCGCGCCCCCTCCCGACCAGGGCCGCGAGCCGCTCCGCGCCGCCCCACGCCGGCATGATCGCGAGCGTCACCTGGTTGAAGCCGATCCTGATGTCGTCCGCGGCCACCCGGATGTCGGCGGCGACGGCGACCTCGGCACCGCCGCCCAGGGCATGCCCGTTGAGCGCGGCGACCACCGGTGCGGGGAAGTCGGCGACGCGGTCGCAGATGCCCCGCATCCGCCACGCCATCGCCGCCGCGTCCTCCTCGGTGCGGATGGCGGCCAGTTCCTTGAGGTCGCCGCCGGAGACGAACGCCTTGTCCCCCGCTCCCCTGATCACCAGGGCCAGTGCGCCCGCCGCCGCGTCCAGCGCCTTCTCCAACTCGTCCATCGTGGCGAGCGAGATGGCGTTGCGGGCGTGGGGGCGGTCGATCGTGAGGACGGCCAGGCCGTCGTCCAGTTCGAGGTCGATCACGCGATTCCCCCCGAGGGATATTGGCATTCTCCAAATCCGAGAATAGCGTATGCGCCGCCGATCGCCACCTCGAAGAGCCGCCCGCGTACGGAGGTAGCACCCACATGCGAAAGATCCCCGCCGAGCTGGTCGAACGCTACGAAACCGAGGGCTGGTGGACCCGGGACACGATCGGGGAGCTGCTGGCCCGCGGCCTGGCCGACGCGCCGGACGTCCGGTTCCAGGTGCACTCCGCCGTCCGCCCCTGGTCCGGCACCTTCCAGGACGTCGAACGGATCGCCCGCAGGCTGGCCGGCGGACTGCGCGAGCGGGGCGTGGGCCCCGGCGACACCGTCGCCTTCCAGCTGCCCAACTGGATGGAGGCCGCCGCGGTCTTCTGGGCCTCGGCCCTGCTCGGGGCGGCCGTCGTGCCGATCGTCCACTTCTACGGGCGCAAGGAGGTCGGTTACATCCTCAGCGCCGTACGACCGAGTGTCTTCGTCACGGCAGAGCGGTTCGGTCACCTGGAGTTCCAGCCTGACCTGTGCGCGGACGTGCCCGTCGTGGGCGTGGTCGGCCGCTACTTCGACGAGCTGCTCAGCGACACCCCGCTCACCGGCACACTCCCCGCCGACCCGACGGGCCCCGCTCTGATCGCCTTCACCTCCGGCACGACCCGCGACCCCAAGGGCGTCGTGCACAGCCACCAGACGCTCGGCCACGAGACCCGTCAACTGGCCGCGAGCTACCCACCCGACCGCGGCGACCAGCTCACCGCCGCGCCGGTCGGCCACTTCATCGGCATGGTCAACGCCTTCCTGATCCCGGTCCTGGACGGCACTCCGGTCCACCTCACCGACGTATGGGATCCGGGCCAGGCGCTCCGGCTGATGACCGGCCACGGGCTCCACATCGGCGGCGGCGCCCCGTACTACGTCACCAGCCTCCTCGACCACGCCGACTTCACCACCGACCATCTGCGCTTCATGCGGTACGCGGGACTCGGCGGGTCGTCGGTCCCGGTCGCCGTCACAACGCGCCTGGCCGGCCTCGGGATTCACGTCTTCCGTGCCTACGGCAGCACCGAGCACCCTTCGATCACGTCGTCCGGGCATTCGGCTCCCGAGGCCAAGCGGCTGTTCACGGACGGGGACGCGCTGTCCGGGGTGGAGATACGGCTCGCGGCGGACGGCGAGATCCTCAGCCGGGGTCCCGATCTCTGCCTCGGCTACACCGACGCGGCCCTGACGGCTTCGGTGTTCGACGACGAGGGCTGGTACCACACGGGCGACATCGGCGTGCTGGACGAGGACGGCTATCTGACCATCACCGGCCGCAAGTCCGACCTGATCATCCGGGGCGGCGAGAACATCAGCGCGGTCGAGGTGGAGGACGTGCTGCTCAGGCTGCCCGGCGTCGCGGAGGCCGCGGTCGTCGCCGCGCCCGACGCCCGGCTCGGCGAACACGCCGCCGCGTTTCTGCGGATGCTGCCCGGGCACCCCGTACCCACACTCGACGAGGTGCGCGCGCACTTCCAACAGGCCGGTCTGGCCCGGCAGAAGTGGCCCGAGGAGCTGCACGAGGTCGAGGAGTTCCCACGGACGGCGAGCGGCAAGGTGCAGAAGTTCCGGCTCCGTCAGGACATTGCCGTACGCACGTGAAGAGAATACGATTCTCTCAATTCGCAAAGGAGGGTCTCATGTCGTCGCGTGCTCTGCCGTATCCGCTCTTCGACGCGGACAACCACCTGTACGAGACCGAGGAGGCGCTCACCAGGCACCTCCCGAAGCAGTACGCGAGTGCGATCCAGTACGTGCAGGTGAAGGGCCGTACGAAGATCGCGATCCGGGGTCGGATCAGCGACTACATCCCGAACCCCACCTTCGAGGTGGTCGCCCGGCCGGGCGCGTGGGAGGACTACTTCCGCAACGGCAATCCGGAGGGCAAGTCGCACCGCGAGCTGTTCGGCGAGCCGATGCGGTCGATCCCCGCGTTCCGCGAACCGGGGCCGCGGCTGGAGTTGATGGACGAGCTGAGCATCGGACGGACGCTGATGTTCCCGACGCTGGCCAGCCTGATCGAGGAACGCATGCGGGACGACCCGGAGTTGATCCATGTGGTCGTGCACGCGCTCAACCAATGGCTGTACGAGACCTGGCAGTTCAACTACAAGGACCGGATCTACACCACCCCGGTGATCAGCCTGCCGATCGTGGAGAAGGCGATCGAGGAGCTGGAGTGGTGCCTGGAGCGCGGGGCACGGGTCATCCTCGTACGCCCCGCGCCGGTGCCCGGGTTCGGCGGGTCGCGCTCGTTCGCGCTGCCGGAGTTCGACCCGTTCTGGAAGCGGGTGGAGGAGGCCGGGGTGCTGGTCGCCATGCACTCCTCCGACAGCGGCTACTCCCGGTACGCGAGCGACTGGGAGGGCCGGCAGCAGGAGATGACCCCGTTCCAGGCGCAGGTCTTCCGGATGCTGGGCGAGTGGCGGCCGGTCACCGACGCGGTGGCCTCCTGGGTCTGCCACGGCGCGCTGTTCCGGTTCCCGGAGCTGAAGGTCGCGGTCATCGAGAACGGCTCCTCCTGGCTGGTGCCGCTGCTCGACCAGCTCACCGACATCTACAAGAAGCAGCCCAAGGGCTTCCTCGGCGACCCGGTCGAGGAGGTCAAGCGGCGCATCCACATCAGCCCGTTCTGGGAGGAGGACATGGCCGCGCTCTCCGGGATCGTCGGGGTGGAGCGCGTGCTGTTCGGCTCCGACTACCCGCACCCGGAGGGCCTCGCGGACCCGGTCTCCTACATCGACGCCCTTAAGCGCATGGACCCGGCCGACCAGGCCAAGATCATGGGCGGCAACCTCGCCCGGCTGATCGACGCGTGAGAGCCGATCGACGCATGACGATCGATCGGCACGGGGCATGGGAGACCATCCCCGAGATGGTGCTCAGCGCGGCCGACCGCTTCGGTGACGCCGAAGCGGTCGTCGACGGACCGCTCCGGCTCACCTTCGCCCAACTCGTCGAGCGGGTAAGGGTGGCGGCGGGCGCGTTCGCCTCGCTGGGGGTCGGGAAGGGCGACCGGGTCGCGATCTGGGCGGCCAACTCGGCCGAGTGGATCGTGGCCGCGTTCGGGCTGCTGACCGCCGGGGGCGTGCTGGTTCCGGTCAACACCCGGTTCAAGGCCGAGGAGGCGCACGACATCGTCGTACGCGGCGGCGCCAAGGCCGTCCTGGTCCAACAGGGCTTCCTGGGGCTGGAGTTCACCGGGCCGCCGGGGGTTCCGGTGATCGACCTCAAGTCGGACTTCCTCGCGAGCGGTTCGCCGTTCGAGTGTCCGGTGGCCGGCGATGACGTGGCGGACATCGTCTTCACCTCGGGCACGACCGGGCGCCCCAAGGGCGTACTGATGACGCACGCGCAGACGCTGCGGCTGTACGCCGAGTGGTGCGATCTGGCCCAACTGCGGCAGGGCGACCGTTACTTGATCGTCAACCCGTTCTTCCACATCTTCGGCTACAAGGCCGGCTGCGTGGCATCCCTCATCCGGGGCGCCACCATCCTGCCCGTCCCGGTCTTCGACGTGGACCTCGTGCTCGATCTGGTGGAGCGCGAGCGGGTGACGATGCTGCCAGGCCCGCCGACGCTCTACCACTCCCTCCTGGAGGCGCA
Source organism: Streptomyces sp. NPDC001002 (assembly GCF_053599215.1). Classification (NCBI taxonomy): domain Bacteria; kingdom Bacillati; phylum Actinomycetota; class Actinomycetes; order Kitasatosporales; family Streptomycetaceae; genus Streptomyces; species Streptomyces sp. NPDC001002. The sequence continues at coordinate 19,597 of NZ_JBSFLV010000026.1, forward strand.
GTTGAAGGGTGGCCGGGACCTGTCCTCGTTGCGTACGGCGGTCACCGGCGCCGCCGACATCCCGGTCGAACTCATCCGCAGGGTCCGCGAGGAGCTGCCGTTCCGGTCGATCATGACGGGCTACGGTCTGTCCGAGGCCGGCACGGTCACCGCCTCCCGCCCGGGCGACACCTTCGAGGACATCGCCACGACCGTCGGCACGCCCTGCGACGGCGTCGAGATCCGGATCGCCGGCGACGGCGAGGTGCTGGTGCGCGGGTACACCGTGATGCGCGGCTACCTCGACGACCCGGCCGCGACGGCCGAGGCGATCGACCCGCACGGCTGGCTGCACACCGGTGACCTCGGATCCCTGGACGAGCGGGGGCACTTGAGGATCGTCGGCCGCAAGAAGGACATGTTCGTCGTCGGCGGCTTCAACGCCTACCCGGCCGAGATCGAGGGCTTCCTGCTCAAGCATCCCGCGGTGGCGCAGGTCGCGGTGATCGGCGTACCGGACGAACGGATGGGCCAGGTGGGCAAGGCCTTCGTGGTCCGGCACGGCCAGGTGTCGGCGCAGGAGCTCATCGACTGGAGCCGGGAGCACATGGCCGGGTTCAAGGTGCCCCGGACCGTGGAGTTCCGCGAGGAGTTGCCGCTGACCGCGACGGGCAAGGTGTTGAAGGACCGATTGCGATGAGGGACGAGGACGGACGGGAGCGGAGCGCCGCTCCCGCGGAGGAACGGAGATCCACCGTGACGACGACAAACCACGAGGCCGGCCCGACGGCTCGGTTGCCCCTTGCCGGCATCGAGCGCCTGGACGACGTGATCATCGCCCTCCTGGCCCGCCGCCGCGCGATGGCCCAGGAACTCCCGCCCCCGGCCCGCTCCCGCGCCTCGGACCCGGACTTCGCGGAGACCGTACGCGGCATGACGGACCGCTACCGCCAGGAGCTGGGCGGCGCGGGCGAACTGGTCGCGCGTGCGGTGATGGTGCTGTGCGATCCCAGCCGGGAGTCCTGACCCTGCGGTCTCGCACGCCGTGCGCGGCACCGGGCGCCCTCGTCCACTCGACGGGCTCCGGTGCCGCATCGATGTGTACAAAGGCGTCCCAACGTTGACACCTTCGCGTATTTGGCCGTACAAATCTGCGCAGAGGAGACAAGGCCGTCGCCCGCGGCCCGGGACGTACCAGGACCAGGAGGCACGACCGTGCAGCAGCTCCCCCTGTCCGGCATCACGGTGGTCAGCCTGGAACAGGCCGTGGCCGCGCCCTACACCACCCGGCAGCTGGCCGACCTGGGCGCCCGCGTGATCAAGATCGAGCGGCCGGGCGAGGGGGACTTCGCGCGGCGCTACGACACCACCGTGCACGGCCACTCCAGCTACTTCGTCTGGCTCAACCGCTCCAAGGAATCCCTGACCCTGAACGTCAAGGACCCGCGCGGCCGGGAGATCCTGCACCAACTCCTCGCCGGCGCCGACGTGTTCGTGCAGAACCTCGCGCCGGGCGCCGCCGACCGTCTGGGGCTCGGCGTCGACGTCCTCACCGAGCGGTACCCGCGGCTGATCCCGTGCACGATCTCCGGCTACGGCACGGACGGGCCGTGGGCCGACCGCAAGTCGTACGACCTGCTGGTGCAGTCCCAGACCGGCCTGGTCTCGCTGACCGGCACCCACGACGAGACCGCCCGGGTCGGGATCTCCGTCGCCGACATCGCCGCCGGGATGTACGCCTACACCGGCGTCCTCACCGCCCTCTACACCCGGGCCACCACTGGCCGGGTGCACCCCGTCGAGGTGTCCCTCTTCGAGGCGCTCGCGGAGTGGGTGAGCCAACCCGCCTACTACACCCGCTACGGCGGCACCCAGCCCGCCCGTCTCGGCACCCAGCACGCCACGATCGCCCCGTACGGCGCTTTCCCGACCGCCGACGGCAGACAGGTGTTGTTCTCCATCCAGAACGAGCGCGAGTGGGCGATCCTGTGCGAACGGTTCTTGCTGCGGCCGGAGTTGACGGACGACCCGCGTTTCGCCACCGGTCCCGACCGGGTCGCCCATCGCGCGGAACTCAACGCGATCGTCGCCGACCGGTTCGCCCGCTCCGACGCCGAGGAGCTCCTCAAGGACCTCGATGCGATGGGCATCGCCGGTTCGGGGGTCAACGACATCGCCGCGTTCCTGGACCATCCGGTGCTGTCGGGCCGCGACCGCTGGCGGGAGGTCTCGGTGCCCGGCGCCACCGTGCAGGCGCTGGTGCCGCCCGCCGATCTCGCCGGGGTGCCCGTGCGCATGGATCCCGTCCCGGACGTCGGCGAGCACACCGAGGCGATCCTCACCGACCTCGGCCGCAGCCGCGACGACATCGAGGCGCTGCGCGCCGACGGCGTCGTCTGACCACCGCCGAACTGGAGGGCGACCCGATGAGCGTTCTGGACATCCTGTCCGACGACGAGCGGCTGATCGTGCGGACCGTGCGCGAGTTCGTCGACAAGGAAGTCAAGCCCGTCGTCCGGGAGTTGGAGCACGCGGGCACCTATCCGGAGCTGCTGATCGAGCGGATGAAGGAACTCGGCGTCTACGGCCTGGCGATTCCGGAGGAGTACGGCGGCACCCCTGTCTCCACCCCCTGCTTCGTCCTCGTCACCGAGGAACTCGCGCGCGGCTGGATGAGCCTGGCCGGCGCGATGGGCGGACACACCGTCGTCTCCAAACTCGTGCTCCTGTACGGCACCGAGGAGCAGAAGCGACGCCACCTCCCGCGGCTCGCGACCGGCGAGGTCCGCGCGACCATGGCGCTGACCGAGCCCAGCGGCGGCTCCGACCTCCAGGCGATGACGACCGTCGCGCGCCGTGAGGGCGACGAGTACGTCGTCAACGGGGCCAAGACCTGGATCACCAACTCCCGCCGCGCCGGCCTGATCGCGCTGCTGTGCAAGACCGACCCGGCCGCCGAACCACGCCACAAGGGCATCTCCGTCCTGCTGGCCGAGCACGGCCCCGGCCTGATCGTCTCCCGCGACCTGCCCAAGCTCGGCTACAAGGGCGTGGAGAGCTGCGAGCTGTCCTTCGAGGACTACCGCGCCCCTGCGGACGCCCTGTTGGGCGGCGTCGAGGGTGCGGGCTTCGGCCAGATGATGAAGGGCCTTGAGACCGGACGGCTCCAAGTCGCCGCCCGTGCGCTGGGCGTGGGCCGCGCGGCCCTGGAGGACTCGCTGCGCTACGCCCAGGAAAGGGAGTCGTTCGGCAAGCCGATCTGGCGCCACCAGTCGATCGGCAACTACCTCGCCGACATGGCGACCAAGCTCACGGCCGCCCGCCAGCTGACGCTGCACGCCGCCCGGGAGGCCGACGCCGGGCGCCGGGTGGACATGGAGGCGGGCATGGCCAAGTTGTTCGCGTCGGAGACGGCCATGGAGATCGCGCTCAACGCGGTCCGGATTCACGGGGGTTACGGCTACTCCACCGAGTTCGACGTCGAGCGGTACTTCCGAGACGCGCCGCTGATGATCGTCGGCGAGGGCACCAACGAGATCCAACGGAACGTGATCGCGGCCCAGTTGGTGGCGAGAGGCGGGCTCGATGGCTGAGCGGACGCAGCGGGAGAGCACGTATCTCAGACTCGCGCGCGAGCTGCGGACGGCGATCCTGCGCCACGACTTCCCCGACGGGGTCCGGCTGCCCACCGAGGCCGAACTCGCCGAGCGGCACGAGGTGAGCCGGCAGACCGTGCGGCGGGCCTTCCAGGACCTGGTGGCCGAGGGGCTGGTCCACCGGGTGCCGGGGCGCGGGACGTTCGCGATGCCCCGCGAGGAGCAGTACCTGCGCCAGTTCGGCTCGGTGGACGACCTGATGGGGCTGTCCATCGACACCCGCATGGACGTCGTCACTCCCCTGCACGCCCGGGTCGACGTCGACGCGGCGGGCCGGCTCGGCCTCAACACCGACCGGGTGCACAAGCTGTCCTTCCTGCGGCTCCACGACGACGTGGCGTTCTGTCACACCTCCGTCTGGCTGCCGCCCGCCGTCGGCCGGTTGCTGGAACCGGTGCCGGAACTGGCCTCGCCTGGCACGCCGAACGCCTTCACCGTCATCGGGCTGCTCGACCAGCGGCTGCCCGAGCCGATCGCGGAGGCCGAGCAGAGCATCACCGTCGCCGAGGCCACCGCGGAGATCGCCGAGCACCTGGGCTGCGCACCGGGCCGAGCGCTCCTGCGCATCGACCGCGTCTACCAGTCCGGCACCGGGCAGGTCGTCGAGCTGGCCATCAGCCACTTCCTGCCCGAGCACTACTCGTACCGCGTGCGGTTGCGGCGCAACGACCGCTGACGTGGTGTCGCCGGCGCGGTGTCTCTGGCGCGATCCAGCAGAGTCGTCCGCCTCAGGAGCAGAGTCAGTACGACCTGGGCAGTCCCAGCACGTGCTGGGAGACGTAGTTGAGCACCATCTCCTGGCTGATCGGGGCGAGTCGCAGCAGCCGTGACTCCCGGAAGTACCGCTCGACGTGGTACTCGCGGGCGTAGCCCATCCCGCCCAGCGTCTGCACGGCCCGGTCCGCGGCCTGGAAACCAGCGTCCGCGCAGAGGAACTTGGCCATGTTGGCCTCGCGTCCGCAGTCCAGGCCGCGGTCGTAGCGCCAGGCGGCGTTGCGGGCCATCAGGCGGGCCGCGTCGAGGCGGGTGAGGGCCTCGGCCAGGGGGAAGGCGATGCCCTGGTTCTGGCCGATCGGGCGGCCGAAGACGACGCGGTCGCGGGCGTAGCGGGTGGCCGCGTCGAGGGCGGCCCGGCCGAGGCCGAGCGCTTCGTGGGCGAGCAGGATGCGCTCGGGGTTGAGGCCGTCCAGCAGATAGCGGAAGCCCTCGCCCTCCTCTCCGATCCGGGCGCTCGCCGGGACCCGCAGGCCGTCGATGAAGATCTCGTTGGACGCGACGGCGTTGCGGCCCATCTTGGGGATGGGCCGGATGTCCATGGCGGTGCGGTCGACGTCGACCAGGAAGACCGAGATCCCCTTGGTCGGCTTGTCCACCTCCTCGCGCGGGGTGGTACGGGCCAGCAGAACCATCTTCTGCGAGTCCCCGGCCTTGGTGATCCAGATCTTCCGGCCGTCGACGATGTAGTGGTCGCCGTCGCGGCGGGCGAACGTGGAGATGCTCGTGGTGTCGGTGCCCGCGTCGGGCTCGGTCACGCCGAAGCAGACGTGCAGCTCGCCGGTGGCGGCGTGCGGGAGGACCTCGCGGCGCAACTGCTCGCTGCCGTGCCGGGCGAGGACGTTGAGCCCGAAGATCGTCAGGTGCATGGTGGAGCAGCCGTTCATGCCGGCGCCCGAGGCGGCGACCTCCTCCAGAAGCAGCGAGGCCTCCAGGACACCCAGTCCCCCGCCGCCGTACTCCTCGGGAACGGCGATGCCGAGCCAGCCGGCCTTGGCGAAGGCGTTGTAGAACTCCCAGGGGAACTCCGCCCGTTCGTCCTGTCCGGCCCAGTACTCGGGCCCGAAGGAGGCCGCCAGCTCGCGGACGCCCCGGCGGATGTCCTCCTGCTGCTCGGTCAGCTCGAAATCCACGAAGCCCCCTGGCAAACGATTCTGGGAACGGCTGTGGAGAATGTGATTTCCCCATGGGTAGAATACTGTTCGCAGCCGAGGGGCGGAAGGAAGGGCGCACACCTTGAACATCGCGATGCTGCTCGACATGGCCGTGGCGGGCGATCCGGACCGGGTGGCGATGGGGTCGCGTGACTCCGGGACGACCTGCGCGCAGCTCCGTCGTACCGCCGCCGAGGTCGCGGCCGTCGTCCATCGCGCCGGCGCACGAGAGTTGGTGTTCGCCGGCGTCAACGGCCCCGCGTTTCCTGTCCTGCTGTTCGGCGCGGCCCTCGCGGGCGTCCCGCTCGTTCCCGTCAACTACCGTTTGTCGAAACAGGCGTTGACCGATCTGCTGGTGCACACCGAGCGGCCCCTGGTGGTCGCGGACGAGGCGTTCGCCGCCGAGTTCGAAGGGGTTCCGGTACGGACACCCGAGGCGCTGTTGGCCGAAGGGCGGGGTGCGGATCCCGCCGAGGGGCTGGAGGGGTCGCCGGACGATCCGGCGGTGCTGCTGTTCACCAGCGGGACAACGGCCGCGCCCAAGGCGGCTGTTCTGCGCCACCGGCACCTGTCCAGCTACATCCTCCAGACGGTCGAGTTCGGCTCGGCCGCCCCCGATGACGCGGTGCTGACGAGCGTGCCGCCGTATCACGTGGCGGGCGTCGGCTCGGTGCTCAGCAACCTCTACGCCGGACGGCGCATCGTGCACCTCGGCACCTTTGAACCGGCCGCCTGGCTGGCGCTGGTGCGCGCCGAGGGCGTCACCTCGGCCATGGTGGTGCCGACTATGCTGGCCCGTCTCGTCGAGCACCTGGGCGGACGCCCGGCCGACGTGCCGACGCTGCGCTCGCTGGCGTACGGCGGTGCCCGGATGCCGCACACGGTCCTGGAGGCCGCGCTGCGGGCCTTCCCCGGCACCGGGTTCACCAACGCGTACGGCCTCACCGAGACCAGTTCGACCATCGCCCTGCTCGGTCCGGACGACCATCGGGCGGCGCTCTGCTCCGACGATCCCGCGGTGCGGGCGAGGTTGCGCTCGGCCGGGCGGATGGTGCCGGGTGTGGAGGCGCTGATCCGGGACGAGACGGGGGCTGTGCTGCCGCCCGGGGCTGCAGGGCAGTTGTGGGTGCGCGGCCCGCAGGTGTCGGGCGAGTACAAGGGCGCTGCCGCGCTGCTCGACGGCGACGGCTGGTTCCACACGCGCGATCTCGCGCACTTCGACGACGAGGGCTATCTGTTCATCGAGGGGCGCGCCGACGACACCATCATCCGGGGCGGCGAGAACATCGCGCCCGCCGAGGTGGAGGACGTGCTCCTGCGGCACGACGCGGTCCGCGAGGCAGCCGTCGTGGGCGTGCCGGACGAGGAGTGGGGCGAGCGGATCGCCGCGTTCGTGGTCGTGCACGAGGGTGCGGTCGCCGACGCCGAGGCGCTGCGGGCCTGGGTGCGCGGCCGACTGCGCGGCTCGAAGACGCCGGACGTGATCGTCTTCCGTGCCGAACTGCCGTACACGCCAACGGGAAAGCTGCTGCGGCGCGAGTTGCTGACGACGATGCAGGGAGGCTGACGCGGGTGACGTCCTTCACGGAGCTGCACGACCTGAGCGGCAAGGTGGCGGTCGTCACCGGCGGTTCGCGCGGGATCGGTCGGGCCATCGTGCAGACGCTGGCGGAGGCCGGTGCCGATGTGGTCATCGCCTCGCGCAAGGTGGAGGCGTGCCGGGCGGTGGCCGAGGAGGTGCGCGCGTCGACCGGACGCCGGGCCCTGGGTGTCGCCTGCCATGTCGGGCGGTGGGAGGACTGCGAACGGCTGGTGTCCGCGACGCTGGAGGAGTTCGGGCGGCTCGACGTCCTGGTCAACAACGCGGGTATGTCACCGCCGTACGAGAGTCTCGACACGGTGAGCGAGGAGCTCTACGACAAGACGCTCGCCGTCAATCTCAAGGGGCCGTTCCGACTGGCGGTGCTCGCCGCGAAGCACATGGCGGATCACGGCGGCGGCTCGGTCATCAACATCGGTACGGCGGGCTCCCTGCTGGCGAGCGTCCACGAACTCCCTTACGCCTGCGCCAAAGCGGGCCTCAACGCCCTCACGGTGGGCCTCGCGGAGGCGTACGCGCCGAAGGTCCGCGTCAACGCGATCCTTCCCGGGCCGGTTCTGACGGACGCTCACAAAGCCTGGGCTGCCGAGGACTTCGACACCTCGTTCGTCCCCCTGGGTCGGCTCGGCGTCCCGGACGACGTGGCTCCCCTCGCCCTCCACTTCGCGAGCGCGGCGTCGAGCTTCACGACCGGGGCGATCGTGCGGGTCGACGGTGGCATCACGCGGAAGGTATGACACTCGCCCTCCAACTGCCCGTGCACCAAAGCCTCATACGGAGAAGGGCCGCGGCTCCCACAAGAGCTGCGGCCCTTCTCCGTGCCCCCTCGGCACATCAGCGGCCGGCGTCGTCGTGCCGGTACACCTCCCCGCCCTTCATCACGAACCGCACGTCCTCGGTCACGCCGATGTCAGTCAGCGGGTCGCCGGGGACAGCGATGATGTCGGCGAGGAGGCCGGGTTCGAGGCGGCCCCGGTCGTCGGCGTCGACGAGTTCGGCGGCCACCGTGGTCGCGGCCCGCAGGGCGGCGAGCGGGGTCATGCCCCGGTCGACGAGGGCGATGAGTTCGCGGGCGTTGCGGCCGTGCGGGATGGCGGGCGCGTCGGTACCGCAGGCAACGCGGACACCGCGCTCGATGGCACGACGAGTGGTCGCCTTGGCGCGGGGGAAGACGTCGGCGGCCTTGGCCTGGAGTTCGGGGTCCGCCTTGGAGACGTCCATGCCGTCGGCGATGTACGTGGTCGCGACGAGGAAAGTACCCCGCTCGATCATCAGGTCGAGGGTCTCGTCGCTGACGAGGAATCCATGTTCGACGCAGTCGATGCCCGCGTCGAGGGCGGCACGGACCGCGCGGTCGCCCATGCAGTGCGCGGCCACCTTGAGCCCCGCGCGATGTGCCTCGTCGGCGATGGCCCGCAGTTCCTCGTCGGAGTACTGCTGGGCACCGGCCGGGCCGGTGTGGGACATGACCCCGTTGGACGCGCACACCTTGATGACCCGCGCGCCGTGCTTGATCTGGTACCGGACCGCCTTGCGCACCTCGTCGACCCCGTTGGCGATCCCCTCCTCGACGGTGAGGGGCATGATGTGCGGCGCGAACGCCTGGAACATGGTCGGGTCGAGGTGCCCGCCGGTCGGGGTGATGGCGTGCCCGGCGGGGACGACCCGAGGGCCCTCGATCCAACCGTGGTCGATCGCCTTCTTCAGCGCCACGTCGAGCAGCAGTCCCCCGGTCTGCACGAAGAGACCGAGGTTCCGTACGGTCGTGAAGCCGGCCCGCAGCGTGCGGCGCGCGTTGGCGACCGCGCGCAGGGTCCGTACGGCGGGGTCGTCCTGCACCGGGTTGAGCGGGCTGCGGTGGTCGGGGCCGCCGAGCAGGAGGTTGACCTCCATGTCCATCAGTCCGGGCAGCAGGGTGACATCGCCGAGGTCGATGACCGTGGTGTCCGCCGGGACGGCGGCGGGCGCGAGTTCCACGATGCGCTCGCCGTCGATCAACAGGTCGCCGGGCTCCACGAGTTCGCCCTTGTCGATGTCGAGCATGCGGGCGGCGCGCAGGCGGACGGGGGGCTTCGGGGTACGCGGGCGGGGCATCAGACGCCTCCTACCGAGCAGTTGGCGTTCATGGCGCTCAAATCGCGGGTTCGAAGACGGAGTCGATGCTCGCCGCGCCCGTGTCGGGGACCTTCGGCTGGCGCCAGGCCTCCACCGGGAAGGCGATGGTGACCAGCGCGCAGAACAGCCACAGCAGGTGCTTGTCCGGTTCGGAGATGTCGTCCATGGTGACCCGCTCCAGGTAGTCCGTGCCGGACTTCAGAAGGGGGAACGCCGTGTTGTAGAAGGCGTCGAGCTCGTCCATGGTGCTGGCGATCCGCTTGGCGTAACGCGCCTTCTCGGTCGGCAGGGCCCAGTCGGCGTACGGCTCCAGCGCGGCGAACTCGGGGGGAAAGACGGTGGCCATGGTTCGGTCTCCTCGGGTCAGGACGCGGCCGGAGCGCCGGACGTGCGCTGCTGGAAGTCGCGGACGAACTGGCGGGCGGTGCCGTGCAGATGACGCAGGAGGACCTCCTGGTCATTGAGCGGGAACTCCCCCACAGCCCGCGATTCGAGCATGCTCTGCGTCGCCTCCAGGGTGTTGCCGTCCTGGAGCCCGTACTCCTTGAACGACACGACGGCCAGCTCCTGTTGGAGCCGCTGGAAGGCGTTCTCGGGCGGCACGAAGTAGCAGGCGGCCTCGAAGATGTGCGTGTTGTACGCGGTCGGCCAGTAGTGGTAGGTCAGCACCCAGTTCGGCCGCCAGATCAGCAGCATGAAGTTGGGGAAGAAGACGAACGAGTCCATGCCCCAGCGCGGGTCCCGGGTCGGGTTGATGGCCGGCGGCAGCTGCTCGGTGGTGAGGCCGATGTCGGGCGGTTCCCAGGGGCCGAACAGACCGCTGCGCAGGGCGCCTTCGATGGGCTTGACCATCTTGCGGTCGTGCGGCGGGGCGATGCCGCCCCAGGAGGACACCATGCTGTGCGGGCCGTCGATGTCGTAGTGCAGCGCCTCGTACCCGTACTTCTGGATCTTGCGGGCCTCGTCGGCCATGTACTGCCCGGCGTGCAGGATCGGCGCGTGGTAGAACTCGGCGAACGCGTCGATGAACAGCTTCCAGTTGGCGCCGATCTCGGCGCGGTAGCGGTGCGCCTGGGTCATCTTGTGGAACGGGTAGCCCTCGATGCCCTTGGCGAACTCGCCCAGGTACTCCCGCAGCGGCGTGGTGTTCTCCGGGTCGAGGTTGACGAAGACGAACCCCTCCCACACATCGGTCTGCACGTCCTTGAGCCCGTACCGCGACTTGTCGAGGTCGAAGAACTCCTGCTCCTGCTGGACGAAGGTGAGCTTGCCCGCCAAGTCGTAGCGCCAGGCGTGGTACTTGCAGGTGAACTGGCGGCAGACCCCGCTGGTCTCCTCGCGCGGGAAGTCGTTCCACACGAGCTTGTTGCCGCGATGGCGGCACACGTTGTGGAAGGCCCGCACCTCGTCGTCCATGCCGCGCACCACGACGACCGAGGCACCGGCCGCGTCCAGCTCCTTGGTGAAGTAGCTGCCGCGCTTGGGCAGTTGCTCGATCCGTCCGACGTTCAGCCAGGTCCGCTTGAAGATGGCCTCGCGCTCCACCTCGTAGTGGGCGGGCGAGATGGAGTCCTCGTACGACACCGGTTCGGTGCCGATCTTGAGGTGTGCGGTCCAGCTGCCCTCGTCGGGCTTCTTGAAGTGCGCCATGGGGTCTGGTCCTCCAGTCGCTTGTACGGAGGGGACTCACGATAATCTCAGTCTCTCCGAATGAGAATGCTATTCTCGCCTGCGAGCGACCGTCAAGTCAGCGGTCTGTCAGGTTGAGTTCGGGAGCCCTCGACGAAGGGGAAAATCCGGGTGAAGTCGGCGCCGGGTTCCGCCTCGGCGAACCGCCGCCACACGGCCGCCGCCACCTCCCCGATCGACGCGGGTCCGCCCTGCTCCTCGACTGCGCGCAGATAGAGCCGTACGTCCTTGTCCATCAGGGAGTTGGCGAATCCCGCAGCGTAGCGGCCGGTCAGGACATGGCGCGGGAACTTGTCGCTGGTGGCCGCGCTCTGTCCGCTGGAGCCGTTCAGGACGTCCAGCATGGTGGCCAGGTCCAGGCCGGCGGCGAGGCCGAAGGCGACGGCCTCGCTGGTGGCGGCGAGCGTCGTCGCCGACAGGAAGTTGTTGGCGAGCTTGAGGGCCTGGGCCATGCCGGGGCGGTCACCGACCCGGCGGCGACGGTCGCTCAGGCCGGCCAGCACGCCCTCGGCCCGTGCACATGCGGTGTCGTCACCGGCGTACATGACGGTGAGGGTGCGCGCCCGCGCCCCGGCCACACCGCCGGACACGGGCGCGTCGACGTAGCCGATGCCCTCACCGGCCAGGAGTTCGGCGACGGCACGGGACGCGGCCACGCCGACCGTCGAGGTGTCGACCACGCACCGGACCCGCCGCCCGGCCGCCTTCACGATCTCCCCGGCCACCTGCTCGGAGGCCGTTCCGTCGGGCAGGCTCAGCACCAACACCGGGGCGCGGCGGGCGACTTCGGCCACCGCGGGGACGTGTACGGCGCCTTCAGGCGACCGCGCCGGTCCAGCGGTGTCGTGCGTGACGACCGTATGGCTGGTGTGTACGAGGTTGGCGGCCAGGACGGAGCCCATGTTGCCGAGGCCGACGAAGCCGACGCGCTCCGCGCTCACCGGGGTCTCCGGGGTCTCCGGGGTCTCCGGGGTCACTGGGGTCACTGGGGTCACTGGGGTCACTCTCCCTCCACCCGCTCCGCCCGCGCCGCCCTTACGACCCGGCGGGCCGCGCTGCCCGCCGGGACTCCGCAGTAGGCGGCGACCTGGAAGAGGAGTTCGTCGAGCTCGGCGTCGGTGACTCCGGTGCGCGGTGTGCTGTCCACGTGGACCCGGAACTCCTCCATGCGGCCGAGCGCGGCGGTCATGGCCAGCACCAGGAGGCTGCGGTCACGGGGGCCGAGAACGCCGTTCCGGGTCCAGACGCCCCAGGCCGTCGCGGTGAGGTAGTCCTGGAACTCGACGGCGGCGGGGGCCGGGTCGGAGGTCGCCGCGTCGACGTAGGCATCGCCGAGGATCTTCCGGCGCATGTCGCGCGCGGCGCGCAGGGCGTACGTCTCTTCTGTGTCGTCCATGGCTCTCCCTGGTATCGCCAGTTGCGAGAATGGCACTCTCTGAAACACTCAAGTAGCATTCCAGCTGAGTGAGAATTGTGCTACCGTCCCTCGTCGTCGGGGTGGTGGCGGAGAAGGGGCCGGAGCAGACCGTGGACGACTTCGAGGCGATCGACTTCTTCCGGGACGAGGCGCAGGTCGCCGACCCCTACCCCTACTTCGAGGCTCTGCGCGGGCGGTGCCCGGTGCAGCGCGAGCCGCATCACGACGTGCTGATGGTCACCGGGTACGACGAGGCGGTGCAGGTCTACAACGACACCGACACGTTCTCCTCCTGCATCTCGGTCACCGGCCCCTTCCCCGGGTTCCCGGTGCCGCTGGAGGGCGACGACGTGAGCGAGCTGATCGAGCGGCACCGGGACGAGCTGCCGATGAGCGACCAGTTGCCGACGCTGGATCCGCCGACGCACACGGACCATCGCGCGCTGCTGATGCGGCTGATCACGCCGAAGCGCCTCAAGGAGAACGAGGCGTCGATGTGGCACCTCGCCGACGGGATGCTGGAGGAGTTCCTGGCCCCGGGCCACGGGGAGTTCATCGGCGGGTTCGCCGGTCCGTTCACCCTCCTCGTCATCGCCGACCTGCTCGGCGTGCCCGAGGAGGACCGCGAGGACTTCATGGACACGCTCCAGCGCCGCCCGCCGGCCGGAGGCGGCGTCGGCAGCACCGGCGACGACACGCTGCACCACTCCCCGCTGGAGTACCTGTACGCGCGCTTCACGACGTACATCGAGAACCGCCGCCGCGAACCCCGCGAGGACGTGCTCACGGGCCTGGCCACCGCGACCTTCCCCGACGGGTCCGTCCCCGAGGTCATCGACGTGGTCCGCGTCGCCACCAACCTCTTCGCGGCCGGCCAGGAGACCACCGTCCGCCTCCTCGGCTCAGCCCTCAAGGTGCTCGCCGAACGCCCGGAACTCCAGCGGCTGTTGCGCGCCGAGCGCGACCGGATCCCGAACTTCATCGAGGAGACGTTGCGCGCGGAGAGCCCGGTGAAGGGCGACTTCCGGCTGTCGAAGGTGCCGACCACGGTGGGCGGCGTCGACATCCCGGCCGGCACCACACTGATGGTGCTGAACAGCGCGGCGAACCGTGATCCGCGCCAGTTCGAGGACCCGGCCGAGTTCGAGGTCGGCCGGACCAACGTCCGGCGTCATCTCGCCTTCGGCCGCGGCGTCCACACCTGCCCGGGCGCCCCGCTCGCCCGCGCCGAGGCCAGGGTCACCCTGGAGCGGCTCCTCGACCGCACGTCCGACATCAGGATCGCGGAGAGCGCGCACGGCCCGGCGGACGCCCGCCGCTACTCGTACGTCCCCACTTTCATCCTGCGAGGCCTGACCCACCTCGAACTGGAGTGGAGCGCGGCCCGATGAAGGTCACCGTCGACGACGACCGCTGCCGCGGACACGGGGTGTGCTGCACGATCTGCCCCGAGGTGTTCGACCTGAGCGACGACGGATACGCCGTGGTGGAGAGCCCTGACGTGCCCGCCGAGTACGAGGACGGGGTACGCTCCGCCGCGGGCATGTGCCCGGAGCGCGCCATCACCGTCAGCTGAGAACGAGGAGAACCATGCCGAAGGGTTACGTCATCTTCACCGAGGCGATCAAGGACCCGGCCGGCATGGCCGTCTACAGCCGCGCCGCCGGTGCCACCCTCGCCGAGAGCGGCGGGCGGGTCCTGTCCGCCGACCCGGAGCCGCAGACCCTGGAGGGCGAGTGGTACGGCGACCAGACCGTGGTCCTGGAGTTCGACTCGGTCGAGGCCGCCCGTGCCTGGTACGAGTCGGCCGGGTACACCGAGGCGCGCGCGCTGCGGCACGCGGCGGCCACGACGAACGCCGTCATCGTGGCCGGGTTCGTGCCGCCGACGGCCGGCTGAGCGACCGACCTCCTGGCCGGCCGGCTCATCGACCGGCCGGCTCGTTGACCAACCGGCCCGCCCATCGACCGGCCGGTCACCCGACCGGGGCCCGCGCTCAAGACCGCCCCGCCGCCAGCCCCGCGATCACCCCTCCGTCGACCAGAATGTCCACCCCGGTCAGGAACGAGGCCTGGTCCGAGAGCAAGAAGGCGACGACCGCGGCCAGTTCCTCGGGGCGCCCCTCGCGGCCGAGCGCCGACTGCTCCACCAGCCTTTTCATCGACGGGTGTTGAGCCGCCTCCTGCCGTCCTTGAGGCGTGCCCACGACCCCGGGCGACACCGAGCAGACCCGCGCCCCGGCCCCGCCGACCCGCACCGCCTCGCGCTGCACGAAGCGCTGGACACCGCGTTTGGCCCAGGAGTACGCCACACCGGTGTCCTCGATCTCCGGTCCGACGGCTTCGTGGAGCCGGTCCAGGAAGTGCTCGTTCAGCGGATCGGCCAGTAGGGCCTCGATGTCCGGACGCGGTTCACCGGCCCCGAACTGCGCCGCCATGGAAGCGAAGCACACCATCGCCGTGCCCTCGGTGACGAGCGGGCGCAGCGCCTCGGCGAGCAGGGCCGTGCCGACGAGGTCGACCGCGAGGATGCGGCGCCAGTCCGCCATGGTGGGCGAGATGCCGGCGGCGTGGGCGACGGCTCGCAGAGTGCCGAGTTCCCTTGCCCGCGCGGCGAGTTGGGCCAGGCCCTCGCGGTCGGTGACGTCCAGGACAAATGGTTCCACGACGGTGCCGTTCGCCGAGTTCGCCAGCTCGTCGGCAGCCGAGGCCAGCGTCCCGGCGTCGAGGTCGACCAGCAACAGCCGTTCCACGGAGCCGAGTTGGCGTCGCGCGCACTCCAGGCCCATGCCGCGTCCGGCGCCGGTCACGATCCCCACGGTGGTCATGCGCCCGGCCTCTTCCCTGTCGCCCAGTACTGCTCAAGGACCGGCTGGAGCGCCCGCGTCACGAGTTCGATGCGCGGTCCACTACGGCTGTGGTGGAACGCCCAGTACGGCGTGCCGTCGGGGCGTCTGCCGACCGCCTCCACGGTGTGGCCGCGCCGCGCGAGTGCGGCGGAGTCGGCGGCCACGTCGTCGGACCAGTACCCGAGGTGGTGGACCCCTGATCCGGTCACCGGCTCCCACAGGGTGCCGGGGACGCTGCGCACCAACTCCAGCCGGGGCGTGGACATCGAGTACGTGGACAGGAGGTCGAGGACGACGTCGTCGCCTTCGCCTTCGTCACCGCCGCCGCCGCCGCCGCCGGGCAGGCTCACCCGCACGGGCGCGCCCAACGGCTCGGCCCACTGGTAGCCGAACACGGCCGACAGCGCGGCCGCCGCCGTATCGATGTCGTCGACGACGATCCCGACGTGGAACTGATCGCTGCTCTTCACGCGTGACCTCCCTGGGGTGTGACCGTGCGCAGGCAGAACCGGACGACGTGGTCGACCTCGGCGTCCGTCGGCGCCACCCGGCGCCACAGGTGGTCGGCGAGCCTGCCCACCGTCGCGTGGGCGGCGAGGGACGCGTCCAAGTCCGGTTCTGCGCTGCCGAGTTCGGTGTACGGGCCGCGCAGCAGGTTCGCCAACAGACCGTCGACCGACGACGGGCCCGCCAGGAATCCCTCTCCCACGCTCTGCGCGTTCCACATGACGGCCAGCGTGGTCGCCGCCGTCTCCTCGTCCCTCGCCTGGGACAGGACGCCCTCGACCCAGCGGCGCACCTTCCCCTCGGGCGAGGGCTCCTTGGCCATCTGGTGGGTGATGTAGCCGCAGAGCTGCTCGGCGCCGTCCTCCATGAGTGCGGCGACCAGGGCGTCCTTCGAGCGGAAGTGCCGGTAGAACGCTTCGTTCGACAGTCCGGCCGCCGTCACGATGTCGGCGACGCGGGGCCGGGAAGCGGTGCCGCAGCGCCGCATGACCTCCAACGCGGCGTCCAGCAACGCCCGTACCTCGCTCGCGTAGTGCGCTCCGCGCCGGGCCAGCGCCCGTCGGGCGATGCGGTCGGCCACATCGCCGGTGTCCCCGGGGTCTTCCGCAACGCCGTTCCGTGACGGGGGAATTGTGTTCTCTTTCATGAGAACGCTATTCTGGCATCTGCCGGAAGGAGACACAATGTCGTGGGACTTCGAAACAGACCCGGACTACCAGGCACAGCTCGACTGGGCGGCCGAGTTCGTCCGGGAGGAGGTCGAACCCCTCGATCTCCTGTGGGACGGGCTGCAGTTCACCCCGCCCGACGAGAACCTCCGCCGCGTTCTGGACCCGCTCAAGAAGGAGGTCCGGGCCCATGGATTGTGGGCGACGCACCTCGGCCCGGACCTGGGCGGTGAGGGCCACGGGCAGGTCAAACTGTGCCTGCTCAACGAGATCCTGGGCCGCTCCTCCTGGGCCCCGATCGTCTTCGGCTGCCAGGCCCCGGACACGGGCAACGCCGAGATCCTCGCCCACTACGGCACCGCGTCGCAGAAGGACCGCTATCTGCGTCCGCTCCTCGACGGCGAGATCTTCTCCTGCTACTCGATGACCGAGCCCCAAGCCGGCGCCGATCCCAAGGAGTTCACGACCCGGGCGGTCCGCGAGGGCGACGAGTGGGTGATCAACGGCTGGAAGTACTTCTCCTCGAACGCGAAGACGGCCGCCTTCTTCATCGTGATGGCGGTGACCGACCCGGACGGCGACCCGTACAAGAGCATGTCGATGTTCCTGGTGCCGGCCGAGACCCCGGGCATCCTCATCGAGCGGAACGTCGCGCTGGCCGGTGAGCCGCAGGAGCGCGGCTCGCACGCGCTCGTGCACTACGAGGACGTACGGGTGCCGGTGGACGCGGTGCTCGGCGGCGAGGGACAGGCCTTCGTGATCGCACAGACCCGGCTCGGCGGCGGGCGGATCCACCACGCCATGCGGACGATCGGGCTGGCGGGCAAGGCCTTCGACATGATGTGCGAGCGGGCACTGAGCCGGCACACCCAGGGCACGGTCCTGGCGGACAAGCAGTTCGTGCAGGGGCACATAGCCGACTCGTACGCGCAGCTCACCCAGTTCCGGCTCGCCGTGCTGCACACCGCGTGGAAGATCGACAAGTACAACGACTACCGCAAGGTCCGCAAGGACATCGCCATGGTCAAGACGCAACTGCCCACCGTGCTGCACGACATCGCGCACCGGGCGATCCAGGTGCACGGCGCGCTCGGCGTCAGCGGCGACATGCCCCTGTTCCGGATGCTGCTGGGCGCCAGCGTGCTCGGCATCGCGGACGGCCCGACCGAGGTGCACAAGGTCACGGTCGCCCGGCAGGTGCTGCGCGACCACAAGCCGAGCGACGACCTCTGGCCGAGCGCCTATCTGCCCACGCGAGTGGCGGCGGCGCGCGCGAAGTACGCGGAGTTCCTGGAGTCGGCAGCAACTCCCGAGCCGACGGGCTCTCTTGGACCGGAGGCTCGATGATCGACGTCGATCGGCTCACCACCTGGCTGGACGAGTCCGGACTGCCCGGCAAGGGCGAGGCCATCGAGCACCGGTTCGTCTCCGGCGGCGCGCAGAACGAGATCTACGAGGTCCGGCGCGGCGAACTCCACTGCGCCCTGCGCATCCCGCCGGCCACCGCCCCCGCGGCACGGGACGAGGGCATCCTGCGGGAGTGGCGGATCACCGAGGCGCTGAACGGCACGGACGTCCCGCACACCGAGGCGATCGCCGTCTGCACGGACACGTCCGTACTGGGCCGGACGTTCTACCTGATGGAGTTCGTCGACGGCTGGTCGCCCATGTCCTCGACGGGCGGGCGCGGTTGGCCGGAGCCGTTCGACACGGATCTCGACGCCCGCGCCGGGCTGGCGTACCAACTCGTCGAGGGCGTGGCCCTGTTGGGCCGGGTGGACTGGAAGGCGAAGGGGCTGGGGGACCTCGGGCGCCCCGACGGCTTCCACGAGCGGCAGGTCGACCGCTGGACCCGCTACCTGGAGCGGGTCAAGGGCCGCGAACTGCCCGGCTTCGACGAGGCCGCCGCCTGGCTGCGCGCGCACGGGCCGCTCGACTACGTCCCGGGCCTGATGCACGGCGACTACCAGTTCGCCAACGTCATGTACCGGCACGGCGCCCCGGCCCGTCTCGCCGCCATCGTCGACTGGGAGATGGGCACGGTCGGCGACCCCAAGCTGGACCTCGCCTGGCTGCTCCGGGGCTGGCCGGAGGACACCGGCGCGCCGGAGGCTGCCACGGCCTTGTACGTCGACCTGACCGGCATGCCCTCCCGCGAGCAACTGATCGAGCGCTACTCGGAGGTGTCGGGCCGTCAGGTCGACGACATGGACTACTACGACGTCCTCGCCCAGTGGAAGCTCGGCGTGGTTCTGGAGCAGGGTTTCCAACGGGCCGGTGACAACATGAAGTTGCTGGCCTTCGGCCCGATGGTCCTGCAATTGATGGAGAGCGCGGCCGAGTTGGCCGCGACCACCCGCTATGGCGCCTGAAGGAAGGACGCCAGACCGGCGATGAGCCGGTCCACGTCCTCCGTGTCGTTGTAGGGCGCGAGTCCCACCCGCAGAGAGGGGTTGTCCAACTTCAGCGCGGCGAAGGGTTCGTAGGCGTAGAACGACCCTGCCGGTGCCACCACCTTGAGGGCCGCCAGATGCACCTGTGCCTCGTACGCGTCACGGCCTTCGAGGCTCATCAGGAGGGTCGGGGTGCGGTCGGCGGCCTTCGAGTGCACGGTGACGGCAGCGCCGAGTGACCGCAGCCCGTCCTCGATCCGGGTACGCAGCACGGACTCGTGCTCGTGGAGGGAGCGCAGCGACGCCGTCAACCGCTCCTTCCGCGACACCGCCGTGCCGGGGTCGATGCCGGCGAGGAAGTCCACCGCCGCGGTGGCGCCGGCCAGCATCTCGTAGGGCAGCGTGCCGAATTCGAAACGCTCGGGCACGGCGTTCGTGGAGGGCAGGAGCTTGTCGGGCTCGATGGTCTCCAGCAGTTCGGGCGCCGCCGCGAGCACCCCGCAGTGCGGGCCGAGGAACTTGTACGGCGAGCACACGAACAGGTCCGCCCCCAGCGCGGGCACGTCCACCTGGCTGTGCGCCGCGTAGTGCACGCCGTCCACGTACACCAGCGCGCCGACGCCGTGCGCCAGGTCGGCGATCGTACGCAGCGGCGGCTTGGCGCCCAGCACGTTGGAGGCCGCGGTCACCGCGACCAGCCGGGTCCGGTCGGAGAGCGCCCGCTCGAAGGAACCGAGGTCGAGTTCGGTGGTCTCGGGGTCGATGTCGATCCAGCGGACCGTCACCCCGGTGTGGTCGGCCGCCTGGATCCAGGGCCGGACGTTGGCGTCATGGTCGAGGCGGCTCACCACGATCTCGTCGCCGACCCGCCAGTCCTTGGCCAGATGCCGGGAGAAGTCGTACGTGAGCTGGGTGGCGCTGCGCCCGTGGACGATGCCGTTCGCCGGTACGCCCAGGAAGTCGGCGTAGGCGGCCCGGAACTCCGTGACCGCCCGCTCGGCGTTCTGCTCGGACGCGCTCACGCCACCCCGGTTGGAGAGGGGCCCGGTGAGCGTCTCCGCGATGGCGGCGGCGACCGGGCGAGGCGTCTGCGTGCCGCCTGGGCCGTCGAAGAAGGCGAGGCCGTGGTCGAGGGACGGGAAGTGGCCCCGCAGGGCGGCGATGTCTACGGCCATGACCTCGGCTTTCTGCGTTGGTGCGGGCGGCGGATCACCCACCTGTCGATATCCGACCGTAGTCGACCGAACCCGATTCCGGTTGATCGGATCCCGCAGCACCCCGACCGCCGGCTACAGACCCAGTGACTTCGCGATGATCACCTTCATGACCTCGCTGGTCCCGGCGTAGATCCGGGTGATCCGGGCGTCGGCGTACAGCCGCGAGATCGGGTACTCCGCCATGTACCCGTAGCCGCCGAACAACTGGAGGCAGCGGTCGACCGCCCGGGCCTGCATCTCGGTGCAGAAGAGCTTGACCTTGGCGGCATCCGCGCCGGACAGCACGCCGTCTACGAGGTCGAGCACCGCCCGGTCCAGCATGGCCTGCGCGGCCACGATCTCGGCGGCCACGGCGGCGAGTTCAAACTTCGTGTTCTGGAAGGCCGCCACCGGCTTGCCGAAGACCTGGCGCTCCTTGACGTACTCGATGGTCGTATCGAGGGCCGCGCGTGCCTGCGCGACCGAGCCGACCGCGACGGTCATGCGCTCCTGGGGGAGGTTGTGGCCGAGGTAGCGGAAGGCCGCGCCCTCCTCCCCCAGCCGGTTCGCCACCGGAACGCGTACGTCGTCGAAGGCCAGCTCGACGGTGTCCTGCACCTTGATGCCCATCTTGTCGAGCACCCGCCCCCGGCTGAAGCCGGGCATGCCGTCCTCGACGACCAGCAGGGTCAGCCCGGCGCGCCGGTCGGCGGGGTCGGTGGACGTGCGGGCGACCGCGATGACCAGGTCGGCGAGGAGGCCGCCGGTGATGAAGGTCTTGGCGCCGTTGACGACGTAGGCGTCACCGTCGCGGACCGCGGTGGTACGGATGCCCGCGAGGTCGGAGCCTGTGCCCGGTTCGGTCATGGCGATCGCGGTCAGCAGCCGCCCGTCGGCGAGTCCCGGGAACCACCGCCGGCGCTGCGCCTCGTCGGCGTAGGCGAGGAAGTACGGGAGGACCACGTCGAGTTGGGTGCGTACCGTGCCGAGGGTGACCAGCGCGCGGGCGGCCTCTTCCTGAAGGACGACGTTGTAGCGATAGTCGTCGAGGCCGGAACCGCCGTGCTCCTTGGGGATAGCCATCCCCAACAGGCCAAGCGAGCCCAGCTGTTCGAAGATCTCGCGGGGCAGACGTCCGGCCCGCTCCCAGGCGGAGTAGTTCGGGACGACCTCCTTGGCCACGAACTCCCGTACCAGCTTGCGGAATTCGTCGTGGTCGGAGGTGAAGATCGCTCGGCGCATGGACGGCTCCGTCAGGAAGTGAGTTCGAGGAGCGTGGCGTTGGCCGTGCCGCCGCCCTCGCACATGGTCTGGAGTCCGTGGCGGATCCCGTGTTCGCGCATGTGGTGGACCATGCGGGTGGTCAGGACCGCGCCGGACGCGCCGAGCGGATGCCCGAGCGCGATGGCGCCGCCGAGGGGGTTGAGCAGCGCGGGGTCCGCCCCGGTCTCGGCGAGCCAGGAGAGCGGTACGGGCGCGAAGGCCTCGTTCACCTCGAAGACGCCGACCTCGGACAGCCGTACGCCCGCCTTGGCGAGCACGCGTTCGGTCGCCGGGATGGGGCCGGTCAGCATGAGCACCGGATCGGCGCCGACGACCGCACCCGCGCGATAGCGCACGATCGGCGTCAGCCCCAGCTCGCGCGCCTTCTCAGCGGTCATCACCAGCAGGGCCGCCGCGCCGTCGGAGATCTGCGAGGAGTTGCCCGCGTGGATCACACCGTCGTCGAGGAAGGCCGGCTTGAGCCCGGCGAGCCGCTCGACGGTGGTGCCGCGCCGAATGCCCTCGTCGGCCGTCACCGACCCGACGGGCACGATCTGCGCGTCGAAGGCACCGGCGTCCTGGGCCGCGGCGGCCCGCTCGTGGGAGAGCGTCGCGAACTCGTCGAGCCGCGTGCGCGAGAACCCCCATTTCTGCGCGATCTTCTCCGCCGAGACCCCTTGGTTGAAGGAGAAGCCGTGGTACCGGTCGAGGACCTTCGGTCCGTACGGCATTCCCGTCGCCCGCGCCGAGCCGAGCGGCACCCGGCTCATCACCTCGACCCCGCCCGCCACGACGACGTCCTGCTGGCCGGACATCACGGCCTGCGCGGCGAAGTCGAGGGCCTGCTGGCTCGAACCGCAGGCCCGGTTCACGGTCGTACCCGGAATCGTCTCGGGCCACCCCGCCGCGAGGACGGCGTAGCGGCCGATGTTGCTGGACTGGTCGCCGACCTGCGAGACACACCCCCAGATGACGTCGTCCACGACGGCCGGGTCGATCCCGGTGCGCTCAGCGAGGGCGGTGAGGACGACGGCGGAGAGGTCGGCCGCGTGCTGCTCGGACAGGCCGCCGTTGCGTTTGCCGACGGGCGTGCGGACGGCCTCGACGATCACTGCTTCGGGCATACGGGGTCCTCCGAAGGGGGCTGTCGGTTCCAGTGGCCGGTGAAGCGCGGCTCGCGCTTTCCCGCGAAGGCCGCGTAGGCCTCCGGTACGTCCGCGGTCGCGAAGTTGGCCACCTGGGCACGGGCCTCACCGGCGAGGGCCTCACGCAGGGTGCGGTCGGCACCTTCGTTCAGGAGCGCCTTGGTCTGGGCGAGGGCGACGGGGGGTCCGGCCGCGAGCCGGTCGGCGAGGTCGTTCACGTACCCGTCGATGCGCTCGGCGGGCACCACCCAAGTCACGAGGTTCAGGGCGCGGGCTTCCTCGGCGTCGATGCTCTCGGCGAGCAGCGCGAGGCGTTTCGCCTGCTGGAGGCCGACCAGCTTGGGCAGCAGCCATGTGCCGCCGCAGTCCGGGGAGAGTCCCCGGCGCGTGAAGATCTGGCAGAACCGGGACTCGGGCGTGGCGACGACCAGATCGCAGCCGAGGGCCAGGTTCCAGCCCGCGCCGACGGCCGCGCCGGTCACCTTGGCGATGGTCGGGATGGGCAACTCGTGCAGCAGCAGGGCGACTTCGGTCAGGTCTCTCAGCTTGTCGAGAGGATGCCGGGTGTCGTCCGCCGCGGCCGTGAGGTCGGCGCCCGAGCAGAACGCTCCCCCGGCGCCGGTGAGGACGAGGGCCCGTACCTCGTGGTCGCGGGCGGCAGCCGCGAGGAACTCCCGCAGGGCGGCCCACAGTTCGCGGTCGATCGCGTTCTTCCGGTGCGGGCGGTTCAGGGTCAGGGTCCGTACGCCATCACTGTCGTCCGACAGCAGTACGGGCTCGTCGGTCACGCGCCACCCCGCAGTTCCGCGATCTCCTGGGCGCTGAGGCCGAGTTCGGCGAGGACCTGCTCCGTGTGCTCGCCGAGTGCGGGAACCGCGCCCATCGTCGGCTCGTAGCCGGAGATGACCGGCGGCGGCAGGAGCGCCGGGATCGGACCGCCCGGTGAGCCGATCTCACGCCAGCGGTCGCGGGCCTTCAGGTGCGGGTGGGCGACGACCTCACTCGGTGTGTTGTAGCGGGAGTTGCCGATACCGGCGTCATCGGCGCGCTGTTGGACATCGGCCAGGTCATGGCGTGCGCACCACGCGCCGATCTCCTCGTCGAGCAGGTCGCGGTGTTCGACGCGGCCGGGATTGGTACGCAGCCGCTCGTCCTCCGCGAGGTCGGGCCGGTACATCAAGTCCCGTGCCAGGCGCTGCCATTCGCGGTCGTTGGTGGTCCCGAGGACCACGGTGTGGCCGTCCGCCGTCCGGTAGGCGCCGTAGGGAGCGACCGCCGGTGAACCCATGCCGCGCGGCTGTTGGTCGATGCCGGAGTGGAGGGTGTAGGTGAGGGCGTAGCCCATCATGTCGGTCATCGTGTCGAAGAGGCTCACCGCGACGGCTCCGGGGCGCCGGGCGTAGAGGAGGGACACGATCGACAGGGCCGCGTACAGGCCGGTGGTGGCGTCGGCCATGGGCGGGCCGGGTTTGGCGGGTTCGCCGGGGCGGCCGGTGATGGCGCAGGCGCCGGACTCGGCCTGGACGAGGAGGTCGTAGGCGCGTTTGTGGGAGAGGGGGCCGCCCGGGCCGTAGCCGTCTATCTCCACAGAGATCAGGGCGGGGTGACGGGTCGTCAAGTCATCGGGGGCAATGCCGAGTTTGGCCGTGGTGCCCGGGGTGAGGTTGGAGACGAGGACGTCGGCGCGGTCCAGCAAACGGTGCAGAACCGCCATCCCCGCCTCGGACTTGAGATCGAGGGTGACTGACTCCTTACCGCGGTTGCACCACACGAAGTGCGCGGCGAGGCCTTTGACCACATCGTCGTAGTGGCGGGCGAAGTCGCCGCCCGCCGGGTTCTCCACCTTGATCACCCGGGCGCCGAGGTCGGCCAGCGCCCGGGTGCACAGAGGCGCGGAGACCGCCTGCTCAAGTGCCACGACCGTGACGCCCGACAGGGGCCCCGGGTGGTCCGTCCGCGCCATCAGATCACCAGGCCGCCGTCGACCGGCAGCACCTGTCCGGTGACGAAGGAGGCCGCGTCCGAGGCGAGGAAGACGAAGGCGCCGGCCACCTCATCGGGCTCCGCCCAGCGGCCGAGCGGGATGCGGGCGAGCATGGTCGCCGCGAACTTCTCGTTGGTACGGATGGTCTCCGTCATGGGCGTCGCGGCCAGCGGGGCAAGGGCGTTGACCTTGATCTGCTTGCGGGCGAGTTCGCGGGCCAGCGACTTGGTCATGCCGATGATCGCGGCCTTGGCAGCGGAGTAGTTGACCTGGCCGAGGGTGCCGGTGAGGCCCGCCGCCGAGGTGACGTTGATGACGCGGCCGGTGCCGTCGGTGGGCAGGAACGGGAGCGCGGCCTGGGTGCAGGTGAACGTGCCCAGCACATGGATGTCGAGCAGTCGCCGGAAGTCGTCCTCGTCGAGGTCCGCGAACATGCCCGGCGCGGTGACGCCGGCGTTGTTCACCAGGACGTGCAGGGTCCCGTCGGCGAACGCGGCGGCCCTGGACACGGCGGCCTCCGCCGCGCCCCGGTCCCGTACGTCGAGTTCGGCGGCGTCGGCCGTGCCGCCGGCGGCCGTGATCTTCCCGGCGACGGCCGCCGCGGCCGACCCGTCCACGTCGGTGACGAGGACGGCCGCGCCGGCTCGGGCGAGCGCGTGGGCGACGGCGGCGCCGATGCCGCCCGCCGCCCCGGTGACCAGGGCCGCGCGCCCGGTCAGGTCGAACAGTCCGTTGTCGTACGCCATCACAGTCCCGCGGCCGCGGCGGCGCGTGCCTTGGCGCGGAAGGACTCCAACTTCTCGGCGGGTTCGACCAGTTGGTGGCTGCGCGAGCGGACGCTGACGTCGTGGCCCTCGGACGCCTTGCGCAGGGCGCCCACGGTGGCCTGGTCGCGCGGGATGTGCGCGAACGGGTCGAAGGAGTACCAGCGCATGGCGTTCTCGTAGGTGATCTTCGCGGTGTCGGAGTCCGGGACGTCGCACGCGCCGAGCACGTCGTGGAGCTGCTCCGGCGCGTCCGGCCAGAGGGAGTCGCTGTGCGGGTAGTCGCCCTCCCAGCAGATGTTGTCGATGCCGATGTCGTGCCGCAGCCGCACCCCGAGCTTGTCGGTGATGAAGCAGGTCAGGAAGTGGTCGCGGAACACCTCGCTGGGCAGCTTGCCGCCGAAGTCCTGGAGGGTCCACGTGGAGTGCATCTCGTAGGTGCGGTCCAGGCGTTCCAGGAAGTACGGGATCCAGCCGGTGCCGCCCTCCGACAGGGCGATCTTCAGGTCGGGGAAGTCCTTGACCGGGCGGGACCAGACCAGGTCGGCGGCGGCGGAGACGATGTTCATCGGCTGGAGCGTGATCATGACGTCGGGGGGCGAGTCGGGGGCCGGGATGGCGAGGCGGCCGGAGGAGCCGATGTGCACCGACATCACGGTGTTGGTGTCGGACAGGGCCTGCCAGAGCGGGTTCCAGTACTCGTGGTGGAAGCTCGGGTAGCCGAGGACGGCCGGGTTCTCGGTGAAGGTCAGCGAGTGGCAGCCCTTCTCGGCGACCCGGCGTACTTCGGCGGCGCACAACTCGGCGTCCCAGATGGCGGGCAGCGCCATGGGGATGAAGCGGCCGGGGTAGGCGGCGCACCACTCGTCGATGTGCCAGTCGTTGTAGGCGCGGACCAGCGCGAGCGAGAAGTCGGCGTCCTCGGTGGCGAAGAGGCGGGCCGAGAAGCCGGGGAAGGACGGGAAGTTCATCTGGGCGAGGATCCCGCCGGCGTTCATGTCCTTGATGCGCTCGTTGACGTCGTAGCAGCCGGGGCGGATCTCGTCGAGACCCTGCGGTTCGACGCCGTACTCCTCCTTGGGGCGGCCGGCGACCGCGTTGAGCGCGGAGTTGGTGATGGTGGTGCCGCGGAAGGTCCATACGTCGGTGCCGTCGTCGCGGTGGACGAGTTGTGGGGCGTCCTCGCGGTACTTCTCCGGCAGGTGGTTCACGAACATGTCGGGCGGCTCGATGATGTGGTCGTCGACGCTGATCAGGATCATGTCGTCCTTGTTCATGCGAAGTCCCTTTCAGGCGGGGGCCGTTCGGATGCGGGCAGGCCGTTCAGTCGGAGGCGGGGAGGGGTTTGGCGGCCTTGAGGGTCATGGGGACGCCGTCGCAGGCGAGTTCGCCGGTGCCGGGACTGGTGCACAGCAGTTCCAGGGACCCGTCGGCGTCGACGTAGCGCTTGCCGAGGAGGGTGACCGGGGCGGTGCCGGTCACGGGCGCGGGCGGTGCGGTGGCGGCGGGGACCATGGGGGCGCCGCCGCAGGTCAGGGCCGGTAGACGGTCGGCCGGGGCGCGGACGACGACCACCCGGGTGGCGCACACCGTGCTCGCGAGCTGGTCACCTGGGCGCAGCGTCGGTGCTGGTGAGGTCATGGTTCAGGTCCCTTTCACGCAGGCGGTCGGCGAGCACGGCGAGGTCGTAGGACTGGCGGGCCATCCAGAACCGCAGGAAGCTGGTGAGGGAGTAGCGCAGGAACAGCGCGGCGCCCACGACGGTGGCCGCGATCCCGCCGAGGCCGAGGGCGAGCGCGTCGCGCTGGTCGAGGGGGTTCTGGGTGTTGTGCGACAGGAAGTACGCGGAGATCGCCAGCACCAGTCCGAGGGTCATCAGGGTGCCGCCGAGCCGCAGCCAGAGGCCGGCGCGGGCGGCGGCCGGGTCCGGGATCTTGAGGTCGGCGAGTTCGCGAACGAAGCGGTCCGCGCGCGATTCGCCGCCCTGGGCACGCGATTCGCCGCCCTGGACGCGTGACTCGCCGTTCTGGGCGCGTGGCTCGATGGGTGTCATGCGGAACTCCCCAGGTAGAGGGCGGACAGTTCGTCGCGCAGCCCGCCGTCGGGGCGGCCCTGGCGTTCGATGCGGCCCCGGACGAGGACGGCCGCGTGGTCGGCGATGCCGAGGACGGCGGACGCGAACTGCTCGACGACCAGGACGGCCACGCCCTGCCGGGCGATCTCGGCGACCTGCTCGTAGAGCCGGGAGACCACCAACGGGGCAAGGCCCATGGAGAGTTCGTCGAGGAGCAGCACGGCGGGGTCGGTGGCGAGGCCGCGGGCGAGGGCGAGCATCTGCTGTTCGCCGCCGGAGAGAGTGCCGGCCGCCTGGTGCGCGCGCTGTCCGAGGACGGGGAAGCGCGCGAAGGCGATCTCCTCGATCTGTTCGCGCGTGCGGCCGGTGAACGTCATCATCAGCAGGTTGTCGCGGACCGAGAGGTTGGGGAACACCCCGCGTCCCTCGGGTATCAGGCAGACTCCGGCGCGGGCGAGGTCGCGCGGGTCGGCGCCGGTCACCTCTCGTCCGCCGAGCAGGAGTTGGCCGGACCGGGCCGGGTGCAGGCCGGCGGCGACGCGCAGGGTGGTGGTCTTGCCGGCGCCGTTGGGGCCGAGCAGCGCCACGACCTGCCCGGCGCCGACGGTCAGGTCGACACCGTGCAGGACGGTGATGCCCTCGTGGGCGGCGCGCATCCCGCGCAGTTCGAGCAGAGCGTTCACACGTCCCCCAGATAGGCGGCCAGCACGGTCTCGTCGTGGCGGATCAAGTCGGGCGGGCCGACCGCGATGACCTTGCCGAGGTCGAGCACGTAGACCTCGTCGCACACGCCCATGACCAGCCCCATGTCGTGCTCGACCAGCACGACCGCGGTGCCGTCCGCGGCGAGCGCGCGCAGCAGCGCCGCGAACCGCTCGGTCTCCTCGCCGTCCTGCCCGGCGGCGGGTTCGTCGAGGAGCAGCAGCCCGGGGCGTACGGCGAGGGCGCGGCCGACCTCGACGAGGCGGGCGACGCCGGTGGGCAGGTTGTCGGCGCAGGTGTCGGCTACGGTCAACAGGCCCAGCCGGTCGAGCAGTTCGTCGGTCACCCGGTCGGCCCGGCGGCGTTCGGGGCCGAGTTCGGCGGCGACGAGGAGGTTGTCGCGGACGCTCAACCGGCCGAAGAGTTCGAGGCGTTGGAAGGTGCGGGCCAGTCCGTGCCGGCTGCGGCGGGCGGGTCCGAGCCGGGTCACGTCACGTCCGCCCAGGACGACCCGGCCCGCCGAGGGCCTCCGCAACCCGGACACCACGTCGAACAGGGTGCTCTTTCCCGCCCCGTTGGGCCCGATGAGCCCGGTGACCCGACCGCGTTCGGCGCTCATACCGACGCCGTCCAGAGCGCGGTTGCCGCCGAAGGCGACAGTCACCCCGCTAACCTCCAGCAGTGCCACGAGTCAGCGCCTCCCCGTCCTGCGCGCGCCAGGGACGTCGTACGCCCCACCACTCGACGGGCACGTCCGCCTCGGCCTTGGGCGCCTGACGTGCGGCGGCCCAGGCACGCAGCGCCGAGGCCACGACCAGCGAACCGATCAGGAACGTCCAGCCGTTGATCACGTCGGTCAGTCGCAGCACCCAGCCAAGGGCCAGCGCGGCGAGGAGCGCCGGTAGGGCGATCCGGTCGCGGCCCAGTGGGTTCCACTCGCGGCGGAAGCGGGAGACCAGGCCCTCGGGGTTGTGGCCGAGGCCCATGCCGGCCAGGGCGGGCAGGACGGTGACGATGTTCTGCGTCCAGGAGGCCAGGCCGATGAGGATGTTCGGGCCGATGTAGGCGGTCCCGGCGAACAGGCCGTTGCCGACCGCGCCGAGGCCGCCGATGACGGCGACCAGGAAGATCGGCAGTCCGGCGACGAGGTTGAACTGCTCGGCGGTGATGGACCGTTGCTGCATCCCGTAGAGCGCGCCGCCGAGTCCCGCGATGCCGGCGGACAGCGCGAACACGAGGACCTTGGTCACCAGCAGGTTGCCGCCGAGCGTGGCGTACGCGGCCTCGCTGTCGCGCAGGGCGATCAGCCGCCGGCCGAAGCCGCCGCGGCGCAGCCGGGCGACGGCGAGCGAGGCGAGGCCGAGGCAGACGGCGGCGAGGACCATGAGGTCGGCCGCCGAGTCCAGTCGTAGGCCGAGGAGTTGGGGTCCCGCCATCTCCACCGAGCCCTGGTCGAAGAGGGAGATGTGCACTCCGGCGAGGTCGAAGGCGGGCAGGGTGAAGATCCACCGGTCCAGGACCACGGCGACCGCGGCCGTGCCCAGGGCCAGATAGACGCCCGAGAACCGCAGTGCGGGCACCGCGATCAGCGCTCCGACGGCGGCGGACACGACGATCGCGGCGGCCAGCGCCCACAGTTGGCCGTGGCCGCCGAGGTGGCCCCAGACGACCGCGCCGATGCCGGCCATGCTGAGCTGGCACAGGGAGATCTGTCCCGCGTACCCGGCCAGCGGTACGTACGACAGGGCGACGATGCCGAGCGAGAAGATCGGCCCGTACGTCACGAGGTCGGACTCGTCGAGCACGGAGGCGAGGACGACCGCGAACAGGACGGTCGAGGCGGCGAAGACGAGGGTGCCGCGCAGGCTCGGCGCGGGGACCTGCACCAGCCGCCGGTCCCGGCCGCGCAGTCGGGGGTGCGGGAAGCAGAGCAGGGCGAGGAAGAGGAGCAGGGCGGGGGCTGCGAGGCGCAGGCCCGGCAGGTACTCGTTCTGCGGGAGGTAGCCGGTCAGATAGCTCTCCAGGCAGCCGACAACGACGGCACCGACGAACGTGAACGGCAGGCTGCGCAGCCTGCCGAAGACGGCCGCGGTGTAGGCGCTGACGATCAGGAGGGAGAGCTGGGAGGCGTCGAGGGCGACCGTCGGGGCGATCAAGATGCCGCCGACGGCGGCGAGTTGGGTGCCGAGGATCCACGCGACGCGGCTGGCGCGGACCGGGTCGGCGCCGGTGAGCTGGACGAGGGCGCGGTCGTCGACGGTGGCGCGCATCTCGGCGCCGGTGCGGGTGCGGTTGAGCAGGAACCACAGGCCGGCGGCGACCAGTACGGCGACGGTCATGGTGAGCGCCTGGTGCCAGGTGACGGTCGCCGGACCGATGTGGAAGGGCTCCCGGTCGGCGAAGAACACCGAGAGCGGGCGCGGCACGTTGGGGTCCCAGATCCAGCGGGCGGCGGCGATGGCGCCACTGAGCAACGCCACCGTCATCACCAGGCGTTCGGCCTCGCCGAGCCGCTGCACGGGCCGCATCAGGACGCGTTCGACGGCGAGGCCGAAGCCGGGGGCGAGCACCAGCAGGACGAGGATCAGGGCCACCGGCACGGGCCAGCCCCAGCCGACGGTGAACTGCCAGTAGCAGAACGCCGCCAGCATGCCGGCCGCCCCGTGCGCGAAGTTGAACACGCCGGTGGTGACGTAGGTGAGGACCAGCCCGCTGCCGATCACCGCGTAGATGGCCGCGGTGCTCAGGCCGACGATCCCGAAGGTGAGGAACTGCTCCATCAGGTCACGTCACTTCACGTCGCTCATGCTCTTGCCGACGTCGGCGAGGGTGAGGGGCTTGCCGTAGTCGCCCTTGAACTCGTAGGCGGGCTCGTCGCAGCGGTAGGCGCCGTCGTTGGGCGCGAAGTCGGCGGGCTCCCAGCCCTTCGACGTGGCCTTCTCGATGTTGAAGCAGGTCAGTGGCGCGTCCGACTTCGACAGGTCGACCGGGGCGAGGAGTCCGCCGCCGGTCCACGAACTCTCCTTGCGGGCCGCCTCGTAGAGGCAGGTGCGGGTCAGCTTGTCGCCGCAGGAGGCCGCCGCCTTGGCGAACAGCAGCCAGGCCGCGAAGCCGCGGGTACCGGGCAACGTGATCTGCGCCTTGGGGGCGTACTGCTTGTAGAGGGCGACGAGTTGCTCGGTCGCCGGGTTGTCCGCGGCCTTCTCCAGCGGGTGGACCCCGCTCAGATCAGCGAGGTTGTTCTGGTAGTCGAGGGACTTGCCGGCGAGTTGGAGGAAGGCGGAGTTGTAGGCGTTGTTGTTGGCGTCGATCCAGTCGAGCTTGTAGTCCATGCCGGTGAGGATCTGTTCCAGCTTGGACAGGCTCGCGAAGTCCCCCAGGAAGACGAGGCCCTTGACGCCCTTGCTCTTGATGGACTGCGCGTAGGGCGTCCAGTCGGAGACTCCCGCTGCCGGGTAGAGGTCGTGGTACGTGATCTTCGCGCCGGCGGCCTTGAGGCTCTCCTGGGCCCGGGCGTCGATGACCTTGCTGACCGCGGCGTCGCCCGCGATGGTGCCCACGGCTCCCGCGGACTTGGGGTAGGCGGTCTTGAGCAGCCACTGGTAGTAGCCGGGGTAGCGGTCGTAGGAGGCGCCGCCGGTCTCGTTGAGCTGGAGGTCCGAGCCCTGGTTCTGGATCTGGCTGACCTGGGCGGGGAAGTCGGGCAGCAGACACTTCAGCCGGTCCTGCACGCCGAGGGCGTCCAGCGCGGATCCGCCGCCGACGAGCGCGAAGTCCGACTTGCAGGCCTCCAGCATCCGTTGGCGGACCTCCATCAGCTTGGAGTCGCGGGTGGTGGCGACGAGCTTGCGGCCGTTGATGCCGCCCGCCGCGTTGCACCAGGACGTGAACACCTTTGCCGTGTCGACGAATTCGGAGTTCTTGGTGAAGCCGACGTCGGAGAAGACACCGACGTCGATGGAGTCGGCCGTGACGCCCTGGGCGGTCACGCTCTTCGCGTCACCCGAGCCGCACACGTTCTTCAGGTCGCCGAAGTCGCCGTCCGTCGCCTGCTGCGCGGCCTTGGTCGGGGACGCGTCGCCGTCGCTCTCGTCGCTGGCGCTGTCGTGACCGCCACAACCGGCCACGGCGAGCAACCCGCTCACCGCGAGCGCGACGGGGATTGCCTTGACTCTCACAGGTGGTGCCTCCTCGATGGTGTCCCCGAACTGCCGATCTCCCCGAACCGCTGATCTCCCTGAACCGCCGGTCCCCGAACTGCCTTGCGGACGAGAGGCGTTACCGCTCCACCACGGCAAAGGTCTTGAGCTCCAGGAACTCCTCAAGCCCCGCCACACCCATCTCCCGGCCGATACCGGACTGCTTGAAGCCCCCGAACGGGGCGTCGGCGGCGAAGTAGTTGCCCCCGTTGATGCTGAAGGTGCCGCTGCGGATCCGTCGAGCCACGGCGGTCGCCCGCTCGTCGTCCGCGCCGAGCACCGCGCCGGACAGCCCGTACACCGAGTCGTTGGCGATCCGGACGGCGTCGTCCTCGTCCTCGTAGGGGATGACGGCGAGCACCGGTCCGAAGACCTCCTCCTGGGCGATCTCGGCGCGGGGGTCGACGGCGGCGAGCAGTGTCGGCTCGTAGAAGAAGCCCTCGCGGTCGGCGGGGCGGCCGCCGGTGACCAGGCGGGCCCCGTCGGCGACGGCGCGTTCGACCATGGCGTGCACCTTGGTGCGCTGCTTCTCGCTGATCAGGGGGCCCATGTGGGTGGCCGGGTCGCCGGGGTCGCCGTACTTGACCTTGCCGAGCATGGCGGCGACCAGGCCGACCATCTCGTCGTGCTTCTCGCGCGGGACGAGGAGCCGGGAGGTGAGCGCGCAACCCTGTCCGGAGTGGGAGCAGATGGTGAACGCGGCGAAGATCGCGGCGTTCGCGAGGTCGGCGTCGTCCAGCACGATCATGGCCGACTTGCCGCCGAGCTCCAGGAAGACCCGCTTCAGCGTGCTCGCGGCGGCGGCCATGATCGCCTTGCCGACCGGGGTCGACCCGGTGAAGGTGATCATGTCGATGCCGGGGTGCGTGGTGAGCAGTTGGCCGGTCTCGGGTCCGGCGGAGGTGAGGATGTTGACGACTCCGGCGGGGATGTCGGTCCGCTCGGCGATGATCCGGCCAAGCGCGAGGGTCGTCCACGGGGTGTCCGGTGCGCCTTTGAGCACGACGGTGCAGCCGGCGGCCAGTGCGGGGGCGAGCTTGGCGAGGGCGAGCTGGTTGGGGAAGTTGTACGGCAGGATCGCGGCGACCACTCCCGCCGCCTCTTTCTCCACCCAGCGGCGGTGGCGCCCGCCGCGGATCTCGGCGATGCCCAAGTCCTCGCGGAACGCGTAACCTTCGAGCAGGTCGGCGTAGTACTTGACCATCTCGATCGGCTCGTCGAGCTGTGCCCCGCGGGTCAGCTGGCGGGGTGCGCCGACCTCCGCGATGGTCAACTCCCTTAGTTCCTTGCGGTGTTCGTGCAGCGCGTCGTAGAGCTGGCGCAGGCAGCGCAGCCGCAGATCGCGGTCACGCATCCAGTCGGTCGTGTCGAACGCGCGGCGAGCGGCCGCGACGGCCGTCTCGACATGGCCGGTCCCCGCGTCGGATGCCGTTCCCAGCACCTTCCCGGTGGACGGATCGACGGTCTCGAAGGTGCGCCCCGCGTGCACGAGTTCGCCGTCTATCAACAGCCGGTCCTCATGGAAAAGACTCACGGCTCCCCATCTCTTCTGGGTGTCACTGGTCCTGCCTTGCCATGGCCCTGCCTGCGGTGGAAAGTAGCTTCTCACTTGAGGAGAAGCAACCTGTCGCGCAGGAGAATTAGGCATTCACACAAGAGGGGGAGGAATCATGCCCGGTCAACGCAGGGGAACCGCGATCGCCATGTCCGAGGAGGAGCGGGACGCCTTCCTGCGCTCCCAGCCCGTCTGCCGCGTCGCCACCGCGGGCCCCGGCGGACATCCGCACGCGGGTGCCCTGTGGTTCGTCTGGGACGGCACCTCGCTGTGGCTCAACTCGCTGACGCGCAGCCAGCGGTGGACGGACCTGGGCCACGACCCGCGGCTCAGCGTCCTGGTCGACGACGGCGGCTTCGACTTCCTGCGGCTGCGCGGTGTCGAACTGCTGGGCAGCGCGGAGGTCGTCGGCGAGGTTCCCCGCAAGGGTGTGCCGACACCCGAACTCGACTCCCCCGAGCGGCTCTTCGCGGACAAGTACTCGGGCGGGGGCGACTTCCGGTACGACGGCCGGCACGGCTGGCTGCGGCTGCGCCCGGAGAAGATCGTCAGTTGGGACTTCGGCAAGCTGCGCGCCTGATGGTTGACGCCACGGCCCGCTCGATGAAAATCTGACACTCACAATGCGAGAATCTGATTCTCACCGGTTGTGCTTCTCGCGATCCTCACCAGGACGCCGACGTCGAGGGAGTCCGCATGCCGCCTCGCCTGCCCCCGCTGCCCGACGACGAGTGGGACGAGCGGGCGCGCGAGGCGCTGGCCGCCCTGCTCCCCCGCCACATGCGCAACGCGGAGGGGGCGGGAAACGCCCTCTCCGTCCTGGCCCGCCACCCCGAACTGACCTCGCGCTTCCTGCCGTTCAGCACCTACGTCCTGATGCGCTCGACGCTGCCGCCGCGCCTGCGCGAGCTGGTGGTCCTGCGCGTCGCCAAGCGCCGTGACTGCGCGTACGAGTGGGCCCATCACCAGCATCTCGCCCAGGAGGCCGGGCTGACCGAGGCCGAGATCGAGGCGGCCGGGCAGGGCAAGGCGGCCGAACCGCTGGACGCCCTGACCCTCGCCGCCGTCGACGAGTTGGAAGACGGCTCCGACCTGTCGGACGACACCTGGGCCGGGCTCGCCGAGCACCTCGACGAACAGCAGCTGATGGACCTGGTGTTCACCGTGGGGGCGTACGCGCTGATGTCCATGGCCTTCAACGCCTTCGGCATCCGCCCCGAGGACGACACACGCGAACGTGCGGAAAGAAGGAGGGCCCGTGACCACTGACCACGCCACCGACGACGCTGTGCGGGACGATGGGCGGGACACCACCGCCGACCTCGTGCAGATCGAGCAGCTCCTCGCCCGCTACGCGGTGACCATCACCCGCGGCGACATGGACGGGCTCCTCGCGGTCTTCACTCCCGACGGCACCTACAGCGCCTTCGGCGACACCTACCCCCTGGCCGACTTTCCGGACCTGGTCGCCGCCGCACCCAAGGGCCTGTTCCTCACGGGCACGCCCGCCGTCGAATTGACCGGGGACACGGCGACCGGCACCCAACCCCTGTGCTTCGTCGACCAGTCCACGCACGACATGCGGATCGGCTACTACAACGACACCTATGTACGTACGCCGGAGGGCTGGCGGTTGCGGACGCGGGCCATGACGTTCATCCGGCGCAGCGGTGCCCACGACTCGGGGCGCCCGCACGCCTTCCAACGTCCCGCCGTATGAGCGTCCTCACGACCACCGCGAACTTCCGCACCGCACTGCGGACTTGGCTCGACGACCACGACCTCTCCCCCGGCCCCGACCACTCCCTCGACGCGCAGGTCGCCCAGTTGGAGCGGGTGCGACGAGCGCTGTTCGACGCGGGCTGGATGCGGTACGGCTGGCCCGACGAGGTCGGTGGGCTCGGCGGGCCGGCAGTGTTCCGGGCGGTGCTGGGCGAGGAGGTGGCCACGCGCGGCCTCGCCGAGCCCGGCATCTACTCCATGGTCGAGGTCCTCACCCCGACCCTGATCTCGTACGCCCGTCCCGAACTCGCCGCCGAAATGGTGCCGTTGCTGCTCGGCGGACGGGAGCAGTGGTGCCAGGGATTCTCCGAACCGGGCTCCGGGAGTGACCTCGCGTCCCTCACCACGCGTGCCGTGCCCCGCGACGACGGCACCTGGATGGTCACCGGCCAGAAGGTCTGGACGAGCCTCGCGCAGTACGCGGCCCGCTGCGTACTGCTCACGCGCACCGCACCCGGCCACGACGGCATCACCGCCTTCTTCGTCGACATGGACACCCCGGGCATCACGGTCCGCCCGCTGCGCACGATGCACGGCGTCGACGAGTTCGCAGAGGTCTTCCTCGACGACGTGGTGGTCCCCGCCGACCGGATGCTCGGCCGCCCCGGCGACGGCTGGCGTCTGGCCATGGACCTGCTCCCGCACGAACGCTCCACCTGCTTCTGGCACCGCGTCGCCCACCTCTACACACGCCTGGACCGCCTGCTCGCCGAGACGGCCACCTCGGACGACGCGGCCCTCGGTGCCGCGTATCTCGCCCTCCACACCGTCCGCTGCCGCTCGCACGCGACCCAGCGCCGGTTGGCGCAGGGCGCCCGGCTCGGTCCGGAGACCTCCGTGGACAAGGTGTTGCTGGCCACGGCGGAACAGCGACTGTTCGACACGGCACGGGATCTGCTGCCGGGGACCGTGGAGCTGGCCGAGTCACCTTGGCGCTCGGAGTACCTCTACTCCCGCGCGGCGACCATCTACGGCGGCACCGCCGAGATCCAGCGCAACATCATCGCCCGCCGGCTGCTCGACCTCGGGAAGGAGTGACCGTGGACCCCGCCGAGGTGGAACTGCTGTCCGAGACGCTCCGCAAGACGATGACCACGACCGCGCCGGGTGCGGCTCTCGACGCGGCGCTGGCCGAGCTGGGCTGGGCCGAACTGCTGGCGGAATTCCCTGAGACGGCGATCTCGGGGGTGTTCCGGCTGCTCGGCGAGACGGGTACGCACGCGTCGGCGCTCGTCGACGTGGTCGGCGCGGGGGTGCTGCCGTACGCGGGTGGGAGGTGGGCGGTGTGGTCGCGTGACGGCGCGGCTCCCGGCTCGGGGCTGGACGAGGAACTGCCGTTGCGGTTGGCCGAGACCGGTGCGGCCGGTACGACGGAAGCCCTCCCGGTGGAGCGACTCGCCGCGGGCCGTCGCGCCGTCGGCTGGTGGTTGCTCGGCACCGGGCGGGCGATGCTCGGCCTGGCCCGGACGCATGTCCTGGACCGGGTGCAGTTCGGCCGGCCCCTCGCGTCCTTCCAGGCCGTACGACACCGGCTCGCGGAGACGCTCGTCGCGCTGGAGGGCGCCGAGGCGACGCTCGTCGCCGCCGCCGATCCGCTCGGCTCGCTGCTGGCCAAGGCCGCGGCCGGGGAGGCGGCGCTGACCGCCGCCCGGCACTGTCAGCAGGTGCTGGGCGGCATCGGATTCACCGCCGAGCACCCGCTGCACCGGCATGTGCGGCGGGCCCTCGTGCTGGACGGGTTGCTGGGCAGCGCGCGGGAGCTGACGCGGGAGGCGGGGGCGGCGCTCCGGGCGGAGGGCTCGGCGCCCCGGTTGGTTCAGCTGTGAGGTGCCCCGGTGGTCACCAGGGCAGCGGACCATTGGCGTCGAAGTAGCCTCCGGTCGGGCCGTCGATGCCGATGCGCGCCATGCGAACGATGATCTCGGCGCCCTGCTCGACGGTCTGCGTGCCCGTGTTGCCGTTGAGGTCCGTCTTCGTGAAGCCGGGCTCGACCGCATTGATCCGCATGTTCGGGAACGCCTTCGCATACTGCACAGTGAGCATGTTGACCGCGGTCTTCGAGGTCGGGTACGCGATGCCCGGGTAGAAGTGCGCGGGATGGTCCGGGTCGGAGAGATGGGTGAGCGAGGCCAGCCCGCTGCTCACGTTGACCACGACCGCTGCGGCCGAGCGCTCCAGGAGCGGCAGGAAGGCGTGAGTGACGCGGACGACGCCGAACACGTTCGTCTCGAAGGTGTTCCGTATCTGGTCGGCGGTCACGGACGCGGCGGTAGGCACGCTGTTCCCCTCGGCCCTGGTCTCGATGCCGGCGTTGTTGATCAGCACATCGAGCCCGCCGTCCGCCTCGATGGTCTTCGCCGCGGCCTCGACGGAGGTGTCGTCGGTGACGTCGAGCTGGACGAACCGCGCGCCCAGCTGTTCGGCGGCCCGACGCCCGCGGGTCGCGTCCCGACTGCCGATGTACACGGTGTGACCTGCGGCGATGAGCTGGCGGGCGGCCTCGAAGCCGAGGCCCTTGTTCGCTCCGGTGATGAGTGTTGTCGTCATGTCCTCCAGCGTGCGGTGCGCTGACGCGCTCAGCCAGACGTACCCGCTTCCTGGGACTACGGGTACCAGGCACGGGCGCGGCGGACGGTGTTCACTGGACGACATGACGGCGACGGAACTGGGCCAGGCACTGCGCCGCTGGCGCGACCGGGTCTCCCCCGAGTCGGCCGGGCTGCCGGCCGGCGGACACCGGCGCGCGGCCGGGCTGCGGCGCGAGGAGCTGGCGCTGCTCGCGGGCATCTCCGCCGACTACATCACGCGTCTCGAACAGGGCCGGTCGACCAACCCCTCGGCGCAGGTCGTCGAGGCGTTCGCCCGCGCGCTGCGGCTCTCGGGGGACGAGCGGGCGTTCCTGTTCCGGCTGGCCGGCCTCGTGCCGCCGGGCCCGGACACGGTCCCCGCGTACATCACCCCGAGCGTCCAGCGTCTGCTGGACCGGCTGGTCACCACCCCGGTCGGCGTCTACGACGCGGGCTGGACCCTCCTGCTCGCCAACCCCATGTACGCGGCGCTGATGGGTGACCCGTCGGGCTGGCGCGGCTTCGAACGCAACGGCGTCTGGCGTAACTTCCTCGGCCCCGGCTCCCGGGTCCGGCACACTCCCGAGGAGCGGTCGGCCTTCCTGACCGCCATCGTCTCCGAACTGCGCGCGGCGACCGTCCGCTACCCCGCCGATCCCCAACTACGGCGGCTGGTGGCGGAGTTGCGTACGAACAGCCCCCGCTTCGCCGAGCTGTGGGAGTCGGGTGACGTCGCCCGCAACGAGGGGTCGCGCAAGGTCATCGACCATCCGCAGGTCGGCTCCCTCACCCTCGACTGCGACATCCTCAACGTCTCGGGCAACGACCTGCACCTGATGATCTACACGGCGGAACCGGGCACCGAGGACGCGGAGAAGCTCGCGCTGCTCGGCGTCCTGGGCACCCAGAGCCTGGTGGGCTAGTCAACTCGGGCTGCGGCGCGCCCCTTTACTCATGTGGCTCAGCTTCACTCATGTGGCTCAACGCAGCTTCTCCTTCATCTCGTCCAGCTTCGCCAGGATCGGATAGCCGCTGACGCTCAGGGCGTTGCCGTGACCGGTCTGGTGGACGTCGAAGACCGACTGGATCGCGGCGTAGAAACCCTGCACGTCCTGGGTCTGGTTGACGGCCCGCTTGGCCTGGCGGAGACCGAAGGACGGCATCTTGGCGATCTGCCCGGCGAGTTCACGGGCTTCGGCGTCCAACTGGTCCCGTGGCACGACCTTGTTGACCATGCCGACCCGTTCGGCCTCCTCCGCGGTGAGCGGACGGCCGGTGAAGAGGATCTCCTTGGCCTTGCGCGGGCCCAACTCCCAGGTGTGGCCGTGGTATTCGACCCCTCCGATGCCCATCGTGACGACGGGGTCGGAGAAGAGGGCGTCCTCGGCGGCCACGATCAGGTCGCAGGGCCAGCACAGCATCAGCCCGCCCGCGATGCAGCGCCCCTGGACGGCGGCGATCGACGGCTTCGGGACGTTGCGCCAGCGCAGCGTGTACTCCAAGTACCGGCGGTTCTCGGCCCGGTAGATCCACTCCAGGGTGATCTCGTCCGGGGCCGGCCAGCGGTCCTTGAGGTCGTGCCCGGCCGAGAAGTGCTTACCCTCGGCGCGCAGCACGATCACCTTCACGTCCTCGTCCTCGGCGGCCCGCGTCCAGGCGGCGTCGAGTTCGTCGAGGAGCGCCGCGTTCTGGGCGTTGGCGACCTCGGGCCGGTTCAGGGTGAGGGTCGCGATGCGGTCCTTGGTCTCGTACAGGATGTGCACGGCGGCTCCTCAGCGTCGGGGCAGACCGAGCACGCGCTCGGCGATGATCGTGCGCTGGATCTCGGACGTACCGCCGGCGATGGTGCCGCCGAAGCTGCGTGCGTACCGGTGGAACCAGCTGGCGGAGTTGTCGTCGAAACTCATGTGGTGGTAAGGCGCGGTCGGCGCCGGATGGTCGAGGCCATCGGGCCCGTTCGC
This sequence comes from Streptomyces sp. NPDC001002, assembly GCF_053599215.1. NCBI lineage: Bacteria > Bacillati > Actinomycetota > Actinomycetes > Kitasatosporales > Streptomycetaceae > Streptomyces > Streptomyces sp. NPDC001002. The sequence continues at coordinate 59,589 of NZ_JBSFLV010000026.1, forward strand.
CTCCAGGACGCGTTCCACGGCGCGTTGGGAGGCCTCCGAGCCCAGCACCTTCAGCACGGACAGGGCCGGTACGTCCTGTTCGCCGCGGGCGGCCCGGGCCAGAGCGGCCGAGCCGAGCAGGCGCAGCGCCTGGAGGTCCATGACGAGGGTGGCGTACCAGTCCTTCTGCAGTGCGTCGGTGGGCGTGAAGTCCCGCAGGACGTCGCCCATGCGCTCGGCCTCGCCCAGCCACATCAGGGTGCGCTCGTGTCCGAGCGAGCCGTTGGCAACTCGCCAGCCCTGGTTGAGCGGTCCGAGGAGATTCTCGGTGGGCACGTGGACGTCCTCGAAGAAGACCTCGTTGAAGTCCGTGTCCTCGCGGCCGGTGTAGGAGGCGAAGGGTCTGCGCGTCACGCCGGGTGTGTCGGTGGGGATCAGCAGCACACTGATGCCCTTGTGCTTGGGCGCTTCGGGGTCGGTGCGGACGAAGGTGAGGAGCACGTCGGCGTCGTGGGCGCCGGACGTCCACACCTTCTGTCCGTTGACGACGAAGTGATCACCCGTCAACTCGGCCCGGGTGCGCAGGGATGCGAGGTCCGACCCGGCACCGGGCTCGCTCATGCCGAGGGCGGCGGTGATCTCGGCACGCAGGATGGGCACGGCCCACCGGTGCTTCTGCTCGTCGGTGCCGAAGGAGAGCAGCGAGGCGGCGATGATGCCGACGCCCTGCGGGTTGAAGCTGTGGCAGATACGACGCCGGGACAGCTCTTCGAGATGGACGTACTGCTGGATGACGCTCGCATTGCGTCCGCCGAACTCCAAGGAATTGCCCGGCAGTAGCCACCCCTCGTCGAACTGCAGTCGCTGCCAGCGGGCGGCCCAGTCAGGGACGTGTCCGGTGGAGCGCGAGCGCTCGGCGGCCTCCGCCTCCGCGGGGAGGTGAGCCGCGAGGAACTCCGCGAACTCGGCGCGGAAGGCCTCGACTTCGGCGTCAAAGGTCAGTCGCATGGAACTCCTCGGCAATCAGCGCCCGGTGTGCGGCTGCGCCGCCGAGCATCAACTCACCTGCCTTGGCCCGCTTGATCGCGAACTGCAGGTCGTTCTCCCAGGTATGACCCATCGCGCCGAACAGCTGCACGGCGTTGCGGAACACCAGCGCCTGGCACTCCCCCGCCGCCGCCTTCGCCATCGAGGCCGCCGACCGGCGCCGTGGGTCGTCGGCGGCGATCGTCAGTGCCGCGTAGTAGGCGAGCGCGCGGGCCCGCTCGATCGCCACGTGCATGTCGGCCGCCTTGTGCTGGACGGCCTGGAACGACCCGATGGGGGCGTCGAACTGGTGCCGGGTGCGGGCGTGGTCGAGGACCAGGTCGAGGGCGCGGGCACAGGCGCCGACCATGGTCAGGGCCAGTCCGGTGAGCGCGATGTGCCGGGCGGCCTCCGGATCGGCGGGGCTGCGATCCGCCTCGGTGACCCGGACGCTCAGGAAGGTGACCTCGGCGATGTGCAGGACGGGATCGAAGACGGCGGTGCGTACGGCGGTCACCTCACCGGCGGGTACGACGAAGACGCCCGCTTCGGTGACCACGGCGAACCGCTCGGCGCGGTCACCGTCAAGGACATGCCGCGCGGTGCCCTCCAGCAGCCAGCCGCCGGCATCGGGGCGGGCGGTGATTCCGGAGTGGACGGCCGTGCCGGGGCTGTCCGAGGCGCCGAACCCCGGTGCGAGCGGGGCGAATTGGGTGAGCGTCGCCAGGTACGGTGTCGGGTCGGTGGCCCGGCCCAACTCCTCCAGGACGATGGCCAGCTCGACCAGGTCGGCCGGATCGGTCAGCTCGGTCCAGCCGAGATCGGCGTACACCCGCCAGAGCGGACCGGGGTCGGCGCCGGCGTCGGCGACGGCACGCACCAGCGTCGGCGGGCACTCCTTGAGTACGGCCTTGTGCACGGTGTCCCGCCACAACCGTTGTTCGGCGTCGAACTCAAACAGCATCCGACCCTCCGGGTTTGAGAATGCAATTCTCGCTTTAGGGAATTAACAGTCTCCCCCACCCACCCGGAGGTGTCCAGCCTGGACACAGGCTCCTTGTCGATAGACTGCAGTAATGTTCTCCCCATGGCACAGAAGGCGGACCAGCCCGTGAGCACCCCCAGCGAGGAACCGGCCTGGAAGCAGCGCGCGGTCGAACGCTCCACCCAGGCGGCGAAACGTCGGGCCGAGCAGAGGGTCGAACGGTTCCTCGACGCGGCGCAGGCGATCATGGCGGAGAAGGGCACGACGGACTTCACCGTGCAGGAGGTCGTCGACCGGTCGCGCCAGTCGCTGCGGAGCTTCTATCAGCACTTCGACGGCAAACACGAGTTGCTGCTCGCGCTGTTCGAGGACGCGATGAGTACGTCCGCCGAGCACCTTCGCACCATCGCCGCCGGGGAGTCCGGCCCGCTGGACCGGCTGAGGGTCGTGGTCCAGGAGCTGTTCGAGAGTTCGCGCCCCGACCCGTCCGGCAAACAGCGCCCGCTGTTCACCGACTTCGCGCTGCGGCTGCTGGTCTCGCACCCGGCCGAGATGCGGGTCGCGAACGCGCCGCTGCTCGCGCTGTTCACCGAGCTGATGACGGACCTCGAAGAGGCCGACCTGCTGCGCGAGGGCTTCAAGGCCCGCCGGGTGGCCGCGCTGACCATGCAGACCGTCATGTTCAACGCCCAGTCCAGCGGCCAGGAAGGATCTCACCCGCTCACCGCGGACGAGATCTGGGACTTCGTCGCCAATGGGTTCACGCGCGACTGATTCGACGGATCTCGACAGATCTGGACCAACAAGCGCCGGCCGTCCTGACACCGAGACGCGAGAACAGCATTCTCACACTCGGAAATTTCGCTTACGCTCAAGGCCATGCCGCTTGCCTTGAGTGAACTCTGGGACGACCTCCTCGCCTGTCTCGATCTGCGCGCGCAGGCATCGGACGTGCCCCTCGTCTATGAGGGGCGCAACCAACAGCTGGGCTACCACCGGGTGTTCGGCGGTCAGCTCCTGGCCCAGTTCGTCCGCGCCGCGCATCTCGCCTGTCCGACCAAGACCGTTAAGTCGCTGCACGTCCTCTTCGCACGGGCGGGCCGACCTGAGGAACCGGTCCGCTACGAGGTGGACCGCCATCACGACGGCGGGTCCTTCGCCGCGCTGACGATCGTGGCCCGGCAGCAGAAGGGCGTGGTGGCCACCGCGTCGGTGTCACTGCACGTCCCGGAGGACGGCCCCGCCCACCAGTCGGTCGACCCCGTCCCCGCGCTGCCGGGCCCGGAACAGCGCACGGAGTTCGACCTGCTGCCCTGGGAGACCCGGACGGCCGCCGACCTGGACTCCCCGTGCTCCGAGACATCCGAGTTCGAGCTGTGGATGCGCACCCCTGCGGCCGAGCCCCAACTGGCGCCCGCCCTCACGGCGTACGCCACCGACCTCACCCTCATCGGCACCGCGCTGCGCCCTCTCGCCGGCGTGACCCAACACGACTCGGGCAAGGCGTTCACCTCCGCCGTCACCGCGCACACGGTCTGGTTCCACCGCCCCTTCGGCGCGGCGGACTGGTTGCTGCTGCGCCAGCACAGCCCGGTGTTCGCGCACGGCCGCTGCTTCGGCCGGGGTGATGTCCTGACCGAGGACGGCATGCTGGTCGCGTCCTACGCGCAGGAGGCGTTGCTGCGTTTCACGCCTGCGAAGTCGTCGGAGGAGCGATGACGACGTACCGGGTCGTCCAGTGGGCCACCGGCACGATCGGGGCCCGCTCGCTGCGCGCCGTCATCGAGCACCCCGGGTTGAGCCTGGTCGGGGTGTACGTCCATTCGCCGGGGAAGGCGGGGCTGGACGCGGGGGAGCTGTGCGGGCTGGACGCCGGCGAGCTGATCGGGCTCGACGCCACCGGAGTGACAGCCACCCGGGACATCGAGCACGTCGTCGGACTCGGCGCGGACTGCGTGCTGTACATGCCGCTCCGGTGCGACCTCGACGAGGTGTGCCGGTTGCTGGAGTCGGGCGCGAACGTCGTGACCACGCGCGGTGAGTTCCACCATCCGGGGAGCATGGATCCCGATGAGCGCAAGCGGGTCGAGGCCGCGTGCGAGCGAGGTCGCACGTCGATCCACAGCACGGGCAGCAGCCCCGGGTTCATCACGGAGGCGGTGCCGCTGGTCCTCACGTCGATAGCGCGCCGCGTCGACGCGCTGACCATCGACGAGTACGCGAACCTCTCCCAGCGCCCCTCCCCCGAGCTGCTGTTCGGCGTGATGGGCTTCGGCGTCGCACCCGGCGAGTTCGCCGAGGAACGGCTGTCCCGGGCGCGGACCAGCTTCGGCCCGTCGCTACGGCTGATCGCGGACGCGTTGTCGCTGCCGCTCGACTCCCTTGAGGCGAGCGGGGAGTTGGCAACTGCCCGGAGCCACGTCCGGATCGCCGCAGGCGAGTTGGCACCGGGGACGGTCGCCGCGCAACGGCTGACGGTCTCCGGCATGCGCGACGGACACCCGCTGCTGCGGTTCCGCGCCACCTGGTACTGCACGACCGACCTGGACCCGGCATGGGAGTTGGGCGACACCGGCTGGCACGTCTCCGTCAAGGGAGACGCACCGCTCGAAGTGAGCCTGCGCCTGCCGGTGCCGCTCGACCGCATGGCTGAGGTGTCGCCGTCGTACACGGCCAACAGGGCAGTGAATGCAGTGCCGTTGGTCTGTGCGGCGGCTCCGGGGATCCGTACGACGCTGGATCTGCCGCAGGTGACGGCAACGCTGGGGTGAGGTGCGGCGCTGGACTGGGGCGTTCTAGGAGGCCCTCCATCTCCTCGCCCTCTCTACGGCGCCGGCACCTCGATGACCATCGCCGACCCCATCCCCCCGCCCGCACACATCGACGCGACCCCGATTCCGCCGCCCCGGCGCCGCAGTTCGTGGACGAGGGTGACGAGCATGCGGGCGCCGGTGGCGGCGACGGGGTGGCCAAGGGAGCAGCCGCTGCCGTTGACGTTCAGCCGGTCCGGGTCGAGGTCGAGGAGGCGGACGGCGGCGACGGCCACGGAGGCGAAGGCCTCGTTGATCTCGTACAGGTCGACATCGGCGGCCGAAAGGCCCGCGCGGGCAAGGGCCTTGGGGATCACCTGGACCGGCGCGAGTCCGGTCTCCGCGGGGTCGACGCCGACGGACGCCCAGGATCGTACGGTGGCCAGCACGGGCAGCCCCTCTGAGGCAGCCGTACGGTCGCTCGCGACGACCAGGGCGGCCGCGCCGTCGTTGCCGCCGCAGGCGTTGCCCGCGGTGATGCTGAACCCCTCGATCTCGGGATGCAGTGGCTTGAGCGCAGCCAGCTTCTCCAACGATGTGTTGCGGCGCGGGTGTTCGTCCACGGAGAAGAGTCCACCGGCGATCTCGACGGGGACGAGTTCGGCGTCGAAACGGCCCTCGTCGATGGCGCGTACGGCGTTGCGGTGCGAGCGCAGCGCCCAGGCGTCCATGTCGGCGCGGGAGATGTCCGCGCGCTGGGCCACGTTCCAGCCGATGGTGATCGACATGTCGTTGTTGGGGGCGTCCGGGCGGTCGGGGTGAGTGGGCGGCATCCAGGGCTCGACCCACTCGCCGTCGACGCGGAAGGCGGATTTCGGCGCGGTGGAGGCGGAGTTGACGCCTCCGGCGATGACGAGGTCGTCCATGCCGGCGCGGATGCTCGCCGCGGCTCCCGCGACGGCGGAGAGACCGGCCGCGCAGTGCCGGTTCAAGGCCTGGCCGGGGACGGAGGTGAGCCCGGTGGTCAGGGCAGCGTGCCGGGCCAGTACTCCACCGCCGTAAAGACCCTCGCCGAGGATCAAGTCGTCGACGCGGTCCGGGTCGAGGCCCTCCGCCGCGGCACCGACAATGCGGTGGGCCAGGTCGAAGGCCGTGGTGGCGCGCAGGGTCCCCTTGAACGCGGTGCCGATGGGGGTGCGCAGGGCGGACACGATGACTGCCTCGGGCATGAGGGTCTCCAACTCGGCGGGGCCGGACCAGGATCACATCCGGAATGAGAATGCTACTCTCGCAATTCTAGAACCATGTTGCCTCGGAGGGGAGTCGCGATGCAGGTTCAGGGCACTTCGGCACTCGTGGTCGGCGGAGCGGGCGGGTTGGGCGAGGCCACGGTCCGCCGACTGCGCGCGGCCGGGGCGGAAGTGGTCGTCGCGGACCTGGCCGACGACAAGGGCAAGGCTCTGGAGGAGGAGCTGGGCATCCGTTACGTGCGCGCGGACGCGACCGACGAGGACGAGGTACGCGCCGCCATCGACCAGGCCAACTCCCTTGCCCCGCTGAGGATCTCGGTCGACACGCACGGCGGTCCCGCGAGCGGCGGACGCCTGATCGGCCGGGATGGCGAGCCCTTGGACCTCGCCGGTTTCCGCCAGACCATCGACATCTACCTCACCGGCGTCTTCAACGTGCTCCGCCTGGCCGCCGCCGCGATCGCCCGCCACGAACCGCTAGACGCGGACGGCGGCCGGGGCGTCGTCGTCAACACCGCCTCCATCGCCGCGTACGAGGGCCAGATCGGCCAACTCCCCTACGCCGCCGCCAAGGGCGGGGTCGCCGCCATGACCCTGGTCGCCGCCCGCGACCTCTCCCCCCTCGGCATCCGCGTCGTCACCATCGCCCCCGGCACCTTCCTCACCCCGGCCTACGGCAAGGCGGGCGACCAACTGGAGGCATACTGGGGGCCACAGGTGCCACACCCGAGGCGGATGGGCCGCTCGCCCGAGTTCGCCGCCCTGGTCCAGCACGTGTGCGAGAACGACTATCTCAACGGTGAAGTGATCCGTCTGGATGGGGCGTTGCGGTTTCCGCCGAAGTGAGTCCGCGGCGCGGGTAGACCGCTTCCGAAGTGAGCTCGCAGCACCGGAAGTCCGCCTCGGAAGTCAGGAGCACCGCCGGGAAGCTCGCTTCACCCCGTCCCGCCCGCCAGCCGCTCGATGCTCGCCCTGAAGTCCTCCGACTGGAAAGACAGCTCCTCCGCCGTGGTGGCGAAGTCGAGTGTGGCGAGGACCGCGCGTTCCAGGTGCATGTTGAGGAGGCGTTTGGTGCTCTCGGCGGCCTGGCGGGGCAGACCGGCGATGCGCTTCGCGCAGGCCATGGCCTCGGCGAGGGGGTCGGTGACGACGTGGTTGGCCAGGCCCAGGGCGACGGCCTTGTCGGCCGGGATGCGGGCGCCGGTGAGGGCGTACTCCTTGGCGAGGAGCAGGCTGGTGTGCAGGGGCCAGGTGAGGGGGCCGCCGTCGGCCGCGACCAGGCCGACCTGGACGTGCGGGTCGGCGAGGTAGGCGGACTCGGCCATGTAGACGACGTCGCTTAGGGCGACCAGGCTGCAACCGAGGCCCACGGCGGGGCCGTTGACGGCGGCGACCACGGGGACACGGCAGCGGACCATGCCTAGGACCAGGTCACGGCCGTGCGCGATGGTCTTGGAGCGCAGGTCGGCGTCGCGTCTGATTTCGTCGAGGTAGGTGAAGTCGCCGCCGGCGGAGAAGGCCTTTCCCGCGCCGGTGAGTACGGCCGCGCGGGCGTCTCGGTCGTCGGCGAGGCGGGGCCAGAGGTGGGCCAGGCCGGTGTGGAGCGGGTCGTTGACGGCGTTGTAGGCGTCGGGGCGGTTCAGGGTGATGATCCGCAGCGGGCCGTCCGCGCGGACGTCGATCTCCTCCGGCATGCCGTACATGTTCTGACCGTCCGTCATGTCAGGCTCCCAGTCCGAGGATCCGCGCGGCGATGATGTTCTTCTGGATCTGCGAGGTGCCGCCCATGACGCTCTGTGCGCGGCTGTAGAGGTAGGCGCCGAGCAGTTCGGGGTCCTCGGTGCCGCCGACGGCCAGGGCCGCGTGTCCGACGGACTGTTCCACCCAGGTCATGAGCAGCTTGTCGAGCGAGCCCTCGGGCCCGTGCGAGACCCCGTCGAGCTGCTCGGACAGCCGCCGCCGAACATGCAGCCGCAGCATCTCCGTCTCTACGACCGCCCAGCCGAGTTCCGGCGGCAGCGCGCCCGGCGTGCGGTCCACCAACTCCCGGACGAGCTTGCCGTATCGGGCCGAGAAGCCGAGCGTGGACGGCTCCCGCTCGTGTCCCACGACCGTCATGGCCAGCGCCCAGCCCTCTCCGGGCGCACCCACCATCTGATCGGCGGGCACGGTCGCGCCCTCGAAGAGGACCTGGCCGAACTCCTTGGTGACCCCGCTCATCATCTTCAACGGCCGCTGCTCGATGCCGGGTTGGTCCATGGCGATGATGAACGCCGAGATCCCTTTGTGCCGGGGCACGTCCGGGTCGGTGCGGGCCAGCAGGAGACACCAGTCGGCCACGTCGGAGTAACTGGTCCAGATCTTGTGGCCGTTCACGACATAGGCGTCGCCCGCGCGAGTGGCCGTCGTCGTCAGGGACGCCAGGTCGGAACCGGCGCCGGGTTCGCTGAAGCCCTGGCACCAACGTTCGGTGCCGTCGATCATGCCGGGCAGGAAGCGGCGGCGCAGCTCCTCGCTGCCGTGCCGGCCGAGGCCCTGGACGAGGTAGCCGAGGCTGGGGCGGGCCGGAGCCGCTGCGCGGGCCAGTTCCTCGTCGAGGATGACGTCGTAGACCGGCGGCAGTTCGTGGCCGCCGTACGCCTTGGGCCAGGACAGTCCGAAGAAGCCGGCCGCGTACAGGTCCCGGTGCCAAGCGCCCTGGCGCGACCAGTACTCGTCACCGTCGGTCGGGAACGACCCCACCCGATCAGCCAGCCAGGCACGCAACCGCTCGCGGAACGCGGCTTCCTCGGGCGCGTCACAAAAGTCCACGGTCGATCTCCTCCAGGCGTACGGGGAACAGGTCGGTGGACGTCAACGCCCGGCGCAGATACACATGGGCGAGGCACTCCCACGTGTTGCCGATACCGCCGTGCACCTGCACGGCCGTCTCGCAGACGGTGCGGGCCGCTCTGGCGCAGTAGAGCTTGGCGATACGGGCGGCGCGCATCGCCTCCGGCGGCGGCAGTTCGTCGACCGCCCAGGCCGCGTGCCGCAACACGCTCACCGAACCCTCGATCAGGGCCAGCCCTTCGGCGAGGAGATGGGCAACCGCCTGGTAGGAACCGATCGTTCGGCCGTACTGCTCGCGGAGCCCCGCGTAATCGCAGGCGAGAGCATGAGCGCCACGGGCCGTGCCCACCAAGTCCGCGGAGGTGGCGACCAGGGCCAACGCCCCCCAGCGCTCCGCCACTTCGTCGGTGACCGTGCCGATCCGCTCCAGCGATCCGCGCAGTTCGGCGTTGTGCCTGGTGAGATCGGCGCCGGGGAAGAGAGCGCCGGTGTCGGCAGCCAGGAGTCGGTTGCCGTCCAGGGAAAGGGCCCGGGACATTCCGCGCGCATCGCGCGCCAAGCCTGCCACGACGACGGTCACCGACGCCTCACCCCGGGACAGGTCGTCGGCCAGTACTGGACCGAGGAGCGGTACATCGACCAGCCCGCGCCCGAACTCCTCGACGACCAACGCCACTTCGACTCCGGTCGCCCCGTCCGAGCGCAGCGCCCGCCAGCCCGTCGCCGCCACGGCCTTCTCCAGCCGGGCGATCCGCTCGCCGTCGTCCAGGTCGAGCACCGAACCGGGGCCGAGGTCGGCGGCCAACCGAGCGGCGGCGTCCCGGAGTTGGCGCTGTTCAGCTGTCAGACGGACGTCCATCACGCTCCTCGGAAAGCCGTTCCGGGAGAGGCTGTTGTTGGAGAGACCCTTCCTGGAGAAGCCCTTTCTGAAGAAGCCGTTCCTTGAGGACCCGCCGCAGCACCTTCCCGGACGGCAGCCGCGGGATCTCGCTCACGAACTCCACCCGCCCGGGCCGCTTGTAGGAGGCGAGCCGATCGCCGACCAACTCGATGAGTTCGGCCGCCTCCACCTGTCCCGACCTCTGCACGGCGGCCACGACCGTCTCCCCGTCGGCTCCGTCGGGCACGCCGAACACCGCGCAGTCGGCGACCGCCGGATGCCCGTGCAGCACGGCCTCCACCTCGGCCGGCGCCACCTGGAACGCCCGTACCTTGATCATCTCCTTGGAGCGGTCGGTCAGATACAGCCAGCCGTCCGCGTCGACGCTCCCGACATCACCGGTCCGGTACCAGCCGTCGTGAAAGGCGTCCGCGGTCTCCTCGGCCGGCAGGTACCCGGCCATCAGGGACCGCGAGCGCACCTCGATCTCACCCGTCTCACCCGGACCGACCACCGCCCCGGTCTCCAGCGACGTCACGCGCACGCTCACCCCGGGCACCGGACACCCCGCCGACTCCAGACGGGCTCCGTCCAGCGGGTTGCAGGCGATGACGGGCAGTTCGCTGGTGCCGTACGCGGGCACCCAGCCGATCCCGGTGCGCCGGGTGACGGTCTCGGCGATGCTCGGCGTCACCGGGGTCGCGCCCCACATCATGTGGCGCAGCGACGAGAGGTCGTACCGCTCCAGCTTCGGGTGGGAGGCGATGGCGAGCGCGATCGGCGCCACGACCATCTCGATGGTGATGCGGTCGAGCTCGATGTGGTGCAGCAGCCGGTCGAGGTCGAATCGGCGGTGCAGCCGGAACCAGGCGCCCGCCTCCAGGGCGGTGAGGATGTTGAGCAGCCCGAGGATGTGCGAGGGCGGGGTCACGACCTGGATGCGGTCCTCGGCGGTGAGTCGGAGCGCGGTCCGCCAGTGGCCCACGGCGGCGGCGAGCGAACCGTGCGTGTGCCGGACCGCCTTGGGCATGCCGGTGGTGCCCGAACTGAACACGAGCACGGCGTCGGATGCGGGATCGAGTCGCCCTGCCGGCCCGGTCGCCGGGGTGATCTGCTCGTCCAGGTGCAGCATCGGCATGAGGCCGGCGAGTACGGGGTGGTCGCCCACGGCATGGGCGGGCTCGGTGATCTCCAGAGCGTGTTCGACCTCGCCCCGCTTCCACGCCGGGCTGAGCAAGACCACCGCCGCGCCCAGCCGCCAGACGGCCTGTACGGCGATCACGAACTCCGGCCGGTTGGACGACATGAGCGCGACCCGCTCCCCCGCCCGCACACCCCGCCCCGCCAAGGTCCCGGCCAGCCCGTCCGCGAGAGCCGTCAGCTCGTCGCGGCCGTACTCCCGCTCCTCGAAGGCCAGCGCGGCCCGTTCACTCATCTCTCGTCCCCACCCATTGAGAGGGTCCCATCTGACTGGCGAGAATAGTATTCTCACTTCGATAGAACCTTGATACCAGAGCCCGAGGAGGGCGTCCATGGCGAGCCCCGCCCTGTTCCGCCGTGCGACCGTCGTCAAGGTCGTCGAGGAGACCAGCGACGCACGGACTTTCGTACTCGCCCCGCACGAAGGCCCGTTCGCCTATCAGGCAGGGCAGTTCTGCGTCTTCCGGGTCCAGGTGGACGGCAGGGACCTGCTGCGCTCGTACTCGATGTCGAGCGCCCCGGAGACCGACTCCGATCTGATGACGACGGTGAAGCGCGTGCCGGGCGGCAAGGTCTCGAACTGGCTGATCGACCACGTCGTCGAGGGCGACGAGGTCGAACTCACCCAGCCCAGAGGCCTGTTCTGCCTCCGCGAGGCCGCCACGCCGCTGCTCGGTTTCAGCGGCGGCAGCGGAATCACCCCGATCCTCTCTCTGGCCAAGAGCACCCTGGCGACGACCGATCGCAGCGTCCGCCTGCTCTGCGCCGACCGTGACCGGGAGTCGGCGATCTTCGACTCGGTGCTGGCGGAGTTGGCCGCCTGCCACCCCGGCCGCTTGACGGTCGTACGGCATCACGATGCCGCCCGAGGCTTCCTCGACGCCGACGGGATAAGGGAGTTCGTCGGGACGGACGCCGACGCGGACGCGTATGTCTGCGGTCCTGAGCCGTTCATGGAGCTCGTGGAGTCGGCGCTGCCCGGGCCCGGGCGGGTGTTCAGCGAACGGTTCGGCGGTGGTTCGCCGGCCACGTCCGCTACGACCACCACGGCCCCATTCGCGGTCAATGGGACGGCCTCGAAGGCTCCCGAAGAGACCGTCACCATCCTGCTGGGGAGCAAGCGCGTCTCTGTCCCGAAGCACCCGAACGAGACCCTCTTGCAGAGCGCCCGCCGTGCCGGTCTCACCCCGCCCTTCTCCTGCGAGGCGGGCAACTGCGCAAGCTGCATGGCCAAGTTGACGCAGGGCACCGCGACGATGCGGGTGAACGACGCACTGACCGAGGACGAGGTGGCCGAGGGCTACGTCCTCACCTGCCAGGGAGTGCCGGACGAGGGGTCGGTCACCGTCCACTACGAGTGAGTCGGCCAGGAGTCAGCCGTGCTCGCCCAGCCCGGGCGGCGGCCGGTACGCGGGCTCGTACCCGGCGACCCGCACCGGGCTGCCGACCAGCCGATACTCACCGGCCCGGACGATCATCTCCGGTGCGGCGTCCAGGGCTTCGGGCAGCGTGCGCACGGCCGCCGCCGGTACGCCCAGGGGGCGCAGTCGCGCCTCCCAGCCGCGTGCTGTGTCGGCACCGAGAGCCCGTGTGACGACAGCGAGGACCTCGTCCCGTCGGGCCGCCCGCTCGGCCATCGTCGGAAAGCCGTCGATCCCCGCCTCGCCGGCGAACGCCTTCCAGAAGCCGTCGTGCGTGACGAACAGCGCCAAGTGCCCCTCGGCGGTGGGGAACAACTGGGCCGGCACATAGTAGGAGTGCGCGCCGAAGGGCATCCGGCGCGGCTCGACCCCGTCGTTGAGATAGGCCGACGCCCGGTAGTTGAGCTGGGCGAGCATCACGTCCCGCAGGGCGACCTCGACCTGTCCGCCGCGCCCGGAGACGATCTGCGCGAGCAGGCCCAACGCGGCAGTGAGGGCTGCGGAGTTGTCGACCGAGGAGTACCCGGGCAGGGTCGGCGGCCCGTCGGGATGGCCGGTGAGCGCGGCGACGCCGGTCGCGGCCTGGATGACGTAGTCGAAGGCGGGATCGTCGCCCGCGTCGAGCCCGTATCCGGTGACGGCGACGCACACGATCCGCTCGTTGAAGCGGCGCAGGTCGTCGTAGGTGAGCCCGAGCCGGCGGATGACCGAGGGCTTGAGGTTCACCAGGAGAGCGTGTGCTTCGGTGGCCAACTCCCCTATCCGCACCCGCCCTTCAGGGGTGGTGAGGTCGAGGCAGATGCTGCGCTTGTTCCGGTTGATGCTGGCGAAATAGGCGTCGCCGACCTGGCGGGAGAGATCTCCGCCGGGCGGCTCGATCTTGGTGACCTCGGCGCCGAGGTCGGCTAGCAGCATGGTGGCGAACGGGCCCGCGAGGATGTGGCCGACTTCGAGTATGCGGATGCCGGCCAGTGGCCCCTCGGTCACCGGAGCTCCGCCGCGAGCGAGGCGATCATCTCGCGCGTGCGACGCTTGGAGGCGACGAGTTCGTCCCGCCCCTGACCGATCGGCAGCAGCCGTACGGACAGATCGGTGACGCCCGCGTCCGCGAACCGCTTGAAGCGCGCCGCGATCGCCGCCTCGTCGCCCGCCGCGCACAGGTCGCCGACGTCCCGGGCATCGCCGTAGTCCAAGAGCCGTTGGTAGTTGGGCGAGATTTCGGCCTCCCCGAGGATCCGGTTCGCGCGCTCGCGGGCCGCGTCGACCTCGGCGGGTCGGCAGAGGCAGACGGGTATGCCGGCGACGACTCGTGGGGCCGAACGCCCGGCCTCCTCCGCCGACTTGGTGATGCGGGGGACGACGTGGTCGGCGACGGCCCGTTCGTCGGCCATCCACAGAATGGTCCCGTCGGCCCGCTCCCCCGCAAGGCGCAGCATGACCGGCCCGAGGGCGGCGAGCAGGACGGGCAGCGGGGCGACAGGGGCGAGGTCGAGGGGGTTATGCACGGTGTACGTGCGGTTCTCGACGTCGATCGGGCCGGGGCCGTTGCGGGCCGCGTCCAACACGTCGAGGTAGTCGCGGGTGAGACCGGCCGGGTGTTCGTAGGGGAGGCCGAGCATGTCCTGGATGATCCAGTGGTGCGAGGGGCCGACGCCGAGGGCGAGTCGGCCTCCGGTCGCCGCCTGCGTGGACAGGGCCTGCCGGGCGAGGGCGATGGGGTGTTGGGCCTGGAGCGGCACGACCGCCGTCCCCAACTCGATCCGGGAGGTGCTAGCGCCCATCAGCGCGACGGCGGTCAACGCGTCGAAGTCCGAGGGGACTTGGGGCACCCAGGCGGTGTCCAGGCCGGCCGACTCGGCCCATTGCACGTCCGCGATCATCCGCGAGACCTTCCGCGCGGAGTCCCCCCGTTCGGGGCCGATCATGACACCGATCCGCACGTGCCCTCCAAGGTTCAGGGTGAGGTGAGGGCGCGTACGTCCGCCACCACGACGTCAAGGGGAGTTCCGGTGGGGAACACGGCGACGGCGCCCGCTGCCTTCAGACGCGGTACGTCGGCCGGGGGGATCGTGCCGCCGACGACGACCCGGATGTCGGCCGCGTCGGCGGCCTTCAACGCCTCGACGGTCCGGGCCGTGAGTGCCAGATGGGCGCCGGAGAGCATGCTCAGGCCGACCAACGCCACGTCCTCCTGGACGGCGGTCGCCACGATGTCGTCGACGCGCTGCCGGATGCCGGTGAAGACGACCTCGAATCCGGCGTCGCGCAGCGCCCGCGCCACGATCTTCGCGCCCCGGTCGTGACCGTCGAGACCGGGCTTGGCGATCAGAATGCGAACACCCATCAGTGCACCGCCAGTTGAGGGAGGTGGGTGCCCATCGGGATCAGCGCTACTGGCATGATGCGGATGCCCATCAGAACACCACCGGCTGCCGGAACTCGCCCCACACGTCCTTCAGCGCGGTCACCATCTCCCCGACCGTGCAGTAGGCGCCGGCGCAGTCGATGAGCGGGCCCATGAGGTTGTCGGTCCCCTCGGCGGCCCGGGCCAGGGTGGCCAGACGGTCGCGGACGGCGGCCGGATCTCGTTCGGCCTTGACGCGGGCGAGCCGCTTGAGCTGCACCTCGCGGCCCTTGGCGTCGAGTTCGTAGGTGGCGATGTCGGGGGCGGATTCGTCCTCGGCGACGTACCGGTTGACCCCGACGACGGGCCGGGTGCCCGCCTCGACGTCCCGGTGCACCCGATAGGCCTCGTCGGCGATCAGCCCCTGCAGATAGCCGTCCTCGATCGCCCGGACCATCCCGCCGTGCGCCTCCAGGTCGGCCATGATCTCGACGATCCGCTCCTCGGTGGCGTCGGTGAGCGCCTCGACGAAGTACGAGCCGCCCAACGGGTCGGCCACACGGGCGACTCCGGTCTCGTGGGCGAGGATCTGCTGGGTGCGCAGGGCGAGCGTCGCGGACTCCTCGCTGGGCAGCGCGAACGGCTCGTCCCAGGCCGCCGTGAACATCGACTGCACACCGCCGAGTACGGAGGCGAGCGCCTCGTACGCGACCCGGACGGTGTTGTTGCGGGCCTGCGGCGCGTACAGCGAAGCCCCGCCGGCCACGCACCCGAAGCGGAACATCGCCGCCTTGTCGGACCCGGCCCCGTACCGCTCACGCACGATGGTCGCCCAACGCCTGCGCCCGGCACGGTACTTGGCGATCTCCTCGAAGAAATCACCGTGCGTGTAGAAGAAGAAGGAGACCTGCGGTGCGAACTGATCGATCGTCATACGTCCACGGGCCAGCACCGTGTCGCAGTACGTGACCCCGTCGGCCAGCGTGAACGCCATCTCCTGCACGGCGTTGGCGCCCGCGTCGCGGAAGTGCGCGCCGGCCACCGAGATCGCGTTGAACCTCGGCACCTCGGCCGCGCAGAACTCGATCGTGTCGGCGATCAGCCGCAGCGACGGCTCGGGCGGCCAGATCCAAGTGCCGCGCGAGGCGTACTCCTTGAGAATGTCGTTCTGGATGGTGCCCGTGAGCTTGGCCCGGGGCACCCCCCTGCGCTCGGCGGCGGCCACGTAGAAGGCGAGCAGGATCGCCGCCGTCCCGTTGATCGTGAAGCTGGTGCTGATCCGGTCCAGGGGGATGCCCTCGAACAGCACCTCGGCATCCGCGAGCGTGTCCACGGCGACCCCGACCCGGCCGACCTCCTCGCTCACCTCCGGGTCGTCGGAGTCGTACCCGCACTGCGTGGGCAGGTCGAGCGCGACCGACAGGCCGGTGCCGCCCTGGGCCAGGAGGTAGTGGTAGCGCCGGTTCGACTCCTCGGCGGTGCCGAACCCCGAGTACTGCCTGAGCGTCCACAGCCGTCCCCGGTACCCGGAGGCGTAGTTGCCCCGCGTGAAGGGAAAAGCACCCGGTTCGGGCGGCTCGGCGACCCGGTCCGCCGGTCCGTAGACCGGTTTCAGCGGGATGCCGGACGAGGTCTGGGCGAAGTCATTCATCGCCGGATACGTTACTTACATAAAAAGAGAATGCCAATACCGTAAGAGAGAATCACATCCCATACTGCGGAGCAACGGGATACGCTGGGCGAATGGACCCGGTCGACGTCGACGAGGGGCTGATGATCGGCCCCGACGGGCGCCCGCAGGCTCCGCTGCGGCGCCTGCTTCTCGACGACTGGGGCGCCGGGGATCCCACCCGGGCCGCCGCTCTCGTCCGCGACTCCCCGGCCCTCACGATCGGCATCGCGACCCGCCGGCCACCGGACCGACTGCGCCCGCTACTGGAAGCACTGACGTTCACGCTCGTCCCCGATCGCCAAATGGACGTATCTAAGCGGACGTTGGTGCCCGTGCCGGACCCGCACAGGGCGTTCGCCGACGTGTCCTCGGCCGTCGTTCGCCGTCCGCAAGCGAGCCTGGCGCTGGGGCAGTTGCTGCGCCAGACGTCCTCGCTCGACACCCTTCAGGGGCTGGCGGCGGAGGCGGCGGTGTACTCGATGCTCCTGGGCGGGACGGAGTTCGGCGCTTGGCTGGCCGAGCGGGAGGCAACCCCGGCCCCGGCGACCGGCCACCCGCTCGTCCGCGTCGACCGGGACGGCGACCGGCTGTCGATCCTGCTCGACCGACCGCAGCGACGGAACGCGTTCAGCTTCCGGATGCGGGAGGAGTTGTACGCGGCACTCGAAGTCGCCCTGCTCGACGACACCGTCAAGGAGGTCGAAGTGACTGGCGCCGGGCCGGTGTTCTGCAGCGGAGGTGATCTCGCGGAGTTCGGCACGGCCCGGGATCTCGTTGCCGCGTACCTGGTGCGGCTGGACCGGGCGCCGTGGCGGTTGATCGACCGGATGCGAGAACGGGTGACTGTGAGGACGCGGGGCGCGGCGGTGGGCGCGGGCATCGAGTTCGCCGCCTTCGCGGGGCGGGTGACGGCGTCGGCGGAGACTTTCTTCCATCTGCCCGAGGTGGGGATGGGCCTTGTCCCGGGCGCGGGCGGGACGGTGAGCGTGCCGCGCCGGATCGGGCGGTGGCGGGCCGCGTGGATGGTGCTGAGCGGGGCTCGGATCGACGCGGAAACGGCGCTGCGGTGGGGGCTGGTGGACGAGGTCGAGGGCTATGGGCGGTGAGGTGCTCCTGCGCGGCGTGGAGATCGACTCTCTTCGGAGCGTGGCGGATGTGCGGCTCCGAGGAGGGATCGTCGCCGAGATCGGACCTCAACTCCGCTCTGGGGGTGCGGAGTTCGTCGTACGAGGAGACGGCGGCGCCTTGTTGCCCGGCCTCGCCGATCATCACCTCCACCTCGCGGCGATGGCGGCGGGCGAGTCGTCGTCGGACCTGACCGGGGTCTCGCGAGGCGAGCTCGCGTCGGTGTTTGCGCGGGCTGCGGTGGGCGAGGACGGGTGGGTACGGGCTGTCGGGTACGACGATGTGGTCCACGGGGCGCTGGATCGGGGCGTGTTGGACGAGTGGAGCGGTGGCGTGCCGGTGCGGGTGCAGCATCGGTCCGGGGCGTTGTGGGTGCTCAACTCGGCTGGGTTGGAGCGGCTTGAGCAGGCTGGGGACGGAGAACGGGGCGCTCGGGGCTCAGGCCGAGCAGGGCTGGACCGAGACTCGGGGCGAGAACATCCGGACGGCCTCGCCGGTCACGAAGGCATCGAGCGCGACGGCGCCGGCCGACCCACCGGACGCCTGTGGCGGGCCGACGCCTGGCTGCGGGACGTGCTCGGCGGGCGGCCTCCGTCGTTGCGCGCGGTGGGGGTGCGGCTGGCCGCCCTCGGTGTCACGCATGTCGCCGACGCGACGCCGGACACGGACGTGGGTGCGGGCGCGGGCGCGGGCGCGGGTGCGGGTGCGGGTGCGGGTGCGGGTGCGGCCAAGCTCGTCGCTGACGCCGTACGACAAGGTGAACTCCCCCAGCACGCCCTGCTGATGGCGGCCGACGCCGATCCGCCCGATCATCCCCGACTGAGCCTCGGCCCGGTGAAGCTCGTCGTCACCGACCACGCTCTCCCCGACCTCGACGGCCTCGCCAAGCGAATACGCCGGGCGCATGCCGTCGGCCGCCCGGTCGCCGTGCACTGCGTGACGCGCACGGCCCTCGCGCTCACCCTGGCCGCGTTGGACCAGGCCGGCGGGCTGGCCGGCGACCGCGTGGAACACTGCGCCGTCGCCGACCTCGCCGCGGCCGAGCAACTCGCGGCCCGGGGCATCCGCGTAGTGACTCAACCGACGCTCATCGCCCGGCGCGGCGACGACTACTGGGCCCGCGTAGACCCCGAGGACCGCCCCGACCTGTGGCGTTACGCCGGTCTGCTGCGTGCGGGCGTCCAGGTCGCCCCCAGCAGCGACGCGCCCTACGGCGACCCGGACCCGTGGGCCTGTCTGCGGGCCGCCGCCGCACGGACGACACCCTCGGGCCGGGTGCTCGGCCCGGCCGAACGGGTCGCTGCCGGAACCGTCCTGCGCGGGATGCTGTCACCACTGCACGACCCCGGCGGTGCCCCGCGCCGAGTCGCCGTGGGGCACCCGGCCGACCTCGTCCTGCTGGACCGGCCGCTGGCCGATGCAATGCGCGCACCGGACGCGAGTCAGGTGCGGGCCACCTTCATCGAGGGGCGGATCGTGTACGGCGACCTCGGGTGAGAGTCAGCTCGGCGAGGAATCGGTCGGTATCCACACCCAACTCCGGTGCACGCCCTACCGGTTGGGGTACACGCGGCGGCAATACCGCCTGACTGCGCCGGAGGTATCGACACTCCACGACGTCCCCCCGCACCGAATGCGGACCGTGCCCATCGGTCTCCGCTCCAGCGAAAGCGGCCGCCACATCCCTCATCGACACATCGATCAACTGCCCACCCCCACAAGCCAAAGACCCCAGCGCACCCACCGCCGCCACCATCCCCGTCAGCGGATCACCGACCGCGTCCGCGCAGAACACCGGCCGAACCGACCCACCCTGCGGACCGCCTGTCCAGCCGACCAGCCCACCCGCGACAGCCGCGTCATCACCGAACGCGACCCGCTCGGGCCGCCCACGCCCGTACCCGGTGATGCTCACCCACACCTTGCCCGCACGGTGGTCGAGTTGCTCCGGCGCCAACCCCAACTGCGCCAGCGCACGCGGTCGGGAGGCTTCGATCACGACATCGGCCGCGCGTACGAGGTCGACGAGCACCGCGCGCCCCTCGGCCGTGGCGAAGTCGACGGCGACGCTCTCGTGCCCGGCGTGCAACCAGTCGTAGAAGCGCGGGCTTCCGCTGCGGGCGCCGTCGGGGCGGCGGGTGCTCTCCATCTTCACGACCCTGGCACCGGCCAGGCCGAGCAGGTGTGCGCACAAGGGGCCGGCCCAGAGCGAGGAGAAGTCCACGACGAGCGCCCCCTCCAGCCGCACACGTGGAGCGGGTGAAGCGATGCGGACGACCTGCCACGGCGCATCAACAACCAAGGGTGCGTCCGGTAGCGAAGCAGCGGGAACCCCGAACATCCGCACGTGCGCGGCGAATTCACGTGCAGTCGTGGCTCGTACGGCCGTCCCGAGTTCCCGCCAGGGTTCCGTCACGTCGGCACGACCCAGGATGGCGGGGACGAGTTCGAGGTCGTCGGGGCGGCTGAGGGTGATCGCGCACCAGCCGTCCGAGGCGCGCAGCAATCGGGTCGCGCCGCCGGCCGACATACTGCCGCGCCGGGTCAGCTTCCTGGCACCGGCCCGGCCGGTGAGAAGGAGCGCCGGGTCGACCTGAACCCGGCGTCCCGTCTCCCCGCTCAGTGACTCCAACGCCCCACCGACCTCGTCCAGCAGCGACCACATCGACCCGGGCGACAACACGGGCGGGCCGCTCGCCTCACCCGTGAGCGCCATGGCGCCGGAGGCCGCCCAGTCGAGAAGAGCGCAGTCGGACAACCTGGCGGCCGGGAGAGGCAGTTCACCCACGGTGCGCAACCATCGGCGTACGCTCATCGGCCCTCCGGCCTTCGGACTCCCTGTTTCCGGGCATGCTGCCGCCGGATCTCGGGGAGCAGGCTTCGCACCGACCGCCCCCGGATCGCTCCCGCCCACAGCCCTGCCCCGTAGGCAATGTCGTCAAGGCGGCGGGCAACGACGAAGCGGACCGGGTCCATGTCCCTTGCCCTGCGCCGGTGTTCGAGGAGTCCGTCGGCTATCGCGGCCAGTGCGGCGGCCCGGCGTACTCGGCGTGAGACGAGGCAGCCGGCGCCGGTCAGCGGCCACCAGTGGCGCAGCAGTAGGGCAGCCGTCTGTTCGGCCGTTGCTGCCAGGGCCAGGCCGGTCAGGGAGGCCGCGAGTCGCCGCGGCTGCTCGGCACCGGCGGTCACTTCTCGGGCGTAACCGCGGCAGACGGTGCCGGCGACGACGGCGACCACCGGGACGGACCAACGGCGTTGCGCGAGCAGGGCGGTCGCCACCACCGCGGCCCAGGGGGTCAGGGTGGCCGGGGCGATCGCGGAGCCGTGCCGCTGGGCGAGGGCGTGCGCTCCGGAACCGTAATAGGCCTTGCGGGCAGCCCAGTTGGTAAGGCGGGTGCGGTGGTCGTGGCGGACGGTCACCGTCGGGTCGTAGCGGATCCGTCGTCCTTCGGCGGCCAAGCGCCAGATCAGGTCGACGTCCTCCCCGACCCGCAGGGTTTCGGTGAATCCGGCCCCGAGCGCGTCGACCCTGGCGACCAGGCAGGCGCTGGGGAGCCATGACACCCGTGAGCGTGGGTGCACGAGGGCGGGGTCGGGGCCGAGGTCCAAGGAGGAACGTGCCGCTTCGTACCGGGAGAGCCAGCCGGGGCCCGCGTCGGCCAGACCGAGGACGCGCGGGGCGACCATCGCCAACTCCGGGTCGTGGAAGTGACGCAGGAGGGTGGGCAGGGTGTCCGCGTCGATGACCATGTCGGAGTCGGTGAACGCTACGTACGGCGTGCGGACTTGGCGCAGGCCGGCGTTGCGGGCCGCCGCCGGGCCTCGGTTGATGTCGAGGACCACGAGACGGGCGGCATGGCGGGCGGCGACGCGGGCCACGGAGAGCGGGTCTCGCGAGCCGTCGTCGACCACGATCACCGGTGTGCTGCCGCCGAGGCCGTGCAGCAGGCGGTCCAACTCCCGTGGCCGGTCGCGGACCGGGATAACGACGGTGACCAAGGCGCCGTCCAGGGTGGGTAGTTCGGCGGCCACGGGGTTGGCCATGCCGAGGGCGAGGAGATGAGCCGCGAGGCGGGCTGTGGCGGGCGTGTCGATCCGGATCCGGCGGTGTGTCAGTAGCGGCACCGCACGGGGTGCTAGTCGTACGAGCCGGGGTGGGGTGCCGCCGACGAGGACCCGACCGTTGTCGTACTGCCGTACCTGGGGCCCGAGTTGAAGCACCACGCCGAACGGCAGGCCCGCTCCCACTCCCCCGCTCCCCCAGGACGAGCCGGCTCTCCCCCAGGACGAACTCGCCCCGCCACTCCTCCCCGGCGAGCCCGCCCCGGCGCTCATCCCCGGAAACCGCCTTCCGCGCTCATCACCGCTCCGTTGGCGACGCCGCCGCCCGGCGAGCAGCAGTACGCGACCAGCCCGGCGACCTCCTCCGGTTCGATGAGGCGTCCCTGGAGCTGGGACTCGGCGAAGTCCTCGACGTCATCGAGGCCGTAGAACCCGGTCGCCGCCGCCAACATGGCGGTGCGGGTCGAACCCGGGGACACGGCGACCGCGGTCACTCCGGTGTTGACAAGGTCGGCGGCGAGGCCGCGTACCAGGCCGACGACGGCGTGCTTGGCGGTGCCGTAGGCGCCCAGGTGGAAGAGGCCGCGGGTGCCGGCGGCCGAGGCGATGGCGACGAAACGGCAGCCGCTCGGAGCGGGTTGGGCGAGGAAGTGGGGTATGCAGGCCGCCGCCGTGTTCCATACGCCCATGACGTCGACGTCCCACAGGGTGCGGAGGTCGGCTTCCGGGGTCTCCCAGAGAGGCTGTCCGCCGCGGATGACGGCGGCCGCGGTGACGGCGGCGTCGAGTCGGCCGAAGTGCGCGACGGCCTTGGCGGCTGCCGCGTCGACAGCCTGCCGGTCGCGGACGTCGGCGACCTCGGTGAGCACCTGGTCGGGGTGTTCGGCGCCGAGTTTCTCCAGGTCCGCGCGGGTCGCGAGGGCGTACGGCAGGTCGTCGCCGGTGCCCTCGCAGCTGTCCAGGGCGAGAACGCCGTATCCCTCGGCACACAGGGCGCGTACCGTGGCCGCACCGATTCCGCGGGCGGCGCCGGTGACGAGGGCGACCCTTCGTTCTTCGGTCACGTTGGTGAGCCCTTCTCTTCAGTCACGGAAGTGCTACTTCTGCTCGGGCCACGGAAGTGCTTCTTCTGCTCGGGCCAGGAGTTCGGCGAAGAGCCGCGCACCCTCGGCGGCCGTGGCGGTCGTCGGATCGCCGAGCACGCCGGAGGGTGACACCGCGCGGACGCCGGAGGCGCGGAGGGCGGGCATCAACTCCGCGAGCGGGGCTGTGTTTCCGGTCTCGGCCCGCTTCAAGTCGACCAATTCAGGGGCGAGATGGAGCATTAGCGATGTCTCGGTGTGCCCGGCGTGCGCGTCGCCGTGCTCGGGGAAGCACGGAATCCAGGTCACCGCCCGCCCCTCCTCCGCGAGGCGGGCGACCACCGACGTCAGGCAACCGACGTTCCCGCCATGGGCGTTGACGATCACGACTCGGCCGGCCCAGAGCGTGAGCGAGCGGGCCAGCTCCACGAGCAGGAAGCCCAGGGCCTCGTTTCCGATGGACACCGTGCCGGGAAAAGCCTGGTGTTCGCCGCTGGCGGCGTAGACGACCGGCGGGGCCACCAACCACCGTTCCCCCGGCCGCCGTTCCTCCCGTCTCCGCGCCACCGCACGCGCCACGGCGTCGGCGATCCGGGTGTCGGTGTCCAACGGCAGGTGCGGGCCGTGCTGTTCGATGGAGCCGAGCGGCACCAGGACCGGCGGCCGGTCCGGCAGGTCCGTCCAGGTGAGGTGCGCCAGGTCGGTCATCGGTGCTCCGTGGCACCCGCAGTGCGGGTGAAGCCCGGGGGCAACAGCACGTCGGCCGGGCCGAGTTCGTGGATCGAGGAGCGGCCGAGTCCGCGCAGTGTGGAGTCGATGCCGCCGGCCATGATGTCGAGGACGTTCTCGACTCCGGCCTGTCCGGCGGCGGCGAGGCCCCACAGATAGGCGCGGCCGATCAGGACCGCGCGGGCGCCGAGTGCCAGTGCCTTGACGACGTCGCTGCCGCGCCGGACGCCGCCGTCGAGCAGTACCTCGACCTCGTGGCCGACGGCCTGGGCGACGCCGGGCAGCAGGCGGATGGGCGCGGGGGTGGTGTCGAGGTTGTTGCCGCCGTGGTTGGAGACCGAGAGGGCGGTGACGCCGATGTCGACGGCCCGGCGGGCGTCGTCGATCCGCGAGATGCCCTTGAGCAGGAAAGGGCCCTGCCATTCGTCCCGCATCCATCGGATGTCGTCCCAGGTGGGCGGCGGGGTGCCCATCCACTGCCCGTAGGCGCCGAAGAAGGCGGGCGAAGTCCCGTTCTCGTAGGTCAGGTTGGGGGTGGTGAGGTCGGGGAGGCTGCCGGAGCGGGCGTAGTCGAGGAGCCAGCCCGGCCGGGACAGGCCCTGCGGGGCCAGTTTCGTGAGCGCCTTGAGGTCCAGGCGCTCCGGGATCCAGGGGCTGCCCCAGTCGCGGCCGTGCGAGAAGGACCAGTCGAGGGTGACGATCAGTCCGGCCGCGCCGGCGGTGCGGGCCCGGTCCATGGTGCGGGTCATCGAGTCCTTCGAGCCCATCCAGTACATCTGGAAGAAGGTGCGCGGGTTTGCGGCGACGACCTCCTCGACCGGTTTGCTCGCGAAGGAGCTGAGCCCCATCGCCGTCCCGCGCGCGGCGGCGGCCCGGGCGACCGCCAACTCCCCGTCCGGATGCACGGCTTGGACGCCGGTGGGCGAGATGACGACGGGCAGCGAGATCTCCTGACCCATGACCGTCGTCGCCGTGTCGCGTTCGGCGGCGAGGTCGGCCACGTGCGGCGCGAGGCCCAACTCCTGGAAGGCGGCGGTGTTGTCACGGTAGGAGACGCCTGCCTCGGAACCGGCGAGCAGCGCGCTGTACACGGACTTGGGAAGCCGTCGCTTCGCCCGCCGCTGGGCGTGCGCGACGGTCTCGAACCAGCGGTTGCGCATGGGTGGCTGCCTCTCGCTATCGCTCGCGCGAAGGGTTACGGGAGTTCGGCGGGCCGGAATCCGGCGAGGGGGTGTTCGGCGCACGGGGAGACGGGAGGCGTTCGGGGGTCGTCGGGACGCCTCCCGATCGTCACGAAGACCGCCTCCGACTTGGCCGCCGGCGTACGACGGTGAGAGTGGTCCTGCCCCTGCGCGGGAACCGTACGTGCCGGATCCGCCAACCCCGTTTCCCCGTGCCCCCGCACGCACTCCGGGTCCGGTCCGTCCAGCGGCAGCCCGGTGAAGAACTTCGCCGCCATGCAGCCGCCCCGGCAGGAGTCGAAGGCCGAGCAACTGGTGCACGCGCCGCCGGTCTGCGGGTGCCGCAGGTCTGCGAAGAGCGAGGACTCGCGCCATACGCGGGTGAAGCCGCCCTCGTCCCGGACGGTGCCGGCCTTGAAGGTGTCGTGGATGGCGAACGGGCAGGCGTGGACGTCCCCCACCGGGTCGATCAGACACACCACGCGCCCGGCCCCGCACAGGTTCAACCCGGGCAACGCCCCGCCGTAGCCCGCCAGGTGGAAGAAGGAGTCGCCGGTGAGGACGTCCTCGCCGTGCTCCAACAGCCAGTCGTACAGCTGCCGTTGCTGTCGCGCGGTCGGATGGAGTTCGTCCCAGACGTCGGCGCCTCGGCCGGACGGGCGCAGTCGGGTGAGGCGGAGCTGAGCACCGTACTCGTCGGCGAGGTGCTTGAACTCGTCGAGTTGGCCGATGTTGTGCCGGGTGGCCACCACGGAGATCTTGAAACCACGGAAGCCGGCTGCCCTCAGGTGTCCCATCGCGCGAAGGGCGGTGCCGTACGAACCAGGCCCGCGCACGGCGTCGTTGACGTCGGCGGTGGCGCCGTCGAGGGAGAGTTGGACGTCGACGTAGTCGGAGGCGGCGAGGCGGCGGGCCGTGTCGGGGCTGATACGGACGCCGTTGGTGGAGAACTTCACGCCGACCTTGTGGGCGGTGGCGTAGTCGACGAGTTCCCAGAAGTCGGGGCGGACGGTGGGCTCGCCGCCTCCGATGTTGACGTAGAAGACCTGCATGCGTTCGAGCTCGTCGATGACCGACTTGCATTCGTCGGTGGTCAGTTCGCGTGGGTCGCGGCGGCCGGAGCTGGAGAGGCAGTGGACGCAGGACAGGTTGCAGGCGTAGGTCAGTTCCCAGGTGAGGCAGATCGGGGCGTCGAGGCCGTACTGGAAGTGGTCGACCAGGCGGGTCGGGCGCGGGGGTGCGGGGGAGGTCAAGGCGCCTCTCCTTCGGGGGAGTTCGTGCGCTGCACGATCATGTGGGAGGTCGCCAGCGTCTCCAGGGCGGCCCGGTAGCGCGTCAGTTCGTCGTCATGGATGCCGGCGGTGCGGCAGGCCGCCGTGGCGCTCGGCCGGTCGGCCAACAGGCGTACGGCGTCGAGGAGTCGGCGGTCCTTGAGGAAGGACAGGCGTCTGGTGCCGAAGTGGTAGAGCAGGGCTCCGAAGGGCTCCGGGCGTACGGCGACCTGCGGATGCAGGGCCCAGGCGCCGGCCATGTCGAAAGAGGGGCGAGTCGACATCGAGAACGGCCGGTTCAGTACACGCCGCACATGCCGTCGATGGAGACCTCCTCGACCAGGAGCTCCTCCTCCACGAGCGGCTCCGGTTCCTCCGCACCGGGAACCACAGCTTCACCGTCACGCTCCGGGTTCTGGATCGCATCAACCATGAGAAGATCCTTCTCTCTGCTGAATACTTCCGTTCTCTATTTCCGGGACGATAATTGCACCCGGTGCCGAAAGGAAGAGCGCGTGCCGGAATCGTCGAGTTCACCCACCACCGACCGGGCCGTCCGCGTCGGGCGCCGACCCTCCACATCCCGCGCCGAATTGGAGACACACGCGCTGCGACTGTTCTCCGCACGCGGCTTCGACGCGGTGACGGTCGAGGACATCGCGGGCGCGGCGGGCATCGGCCGCCGCACCTTCTTCCGCTACTACCAGTCCAAGAACGACGTCGTCTGGGGCGATTTCGAGGGCGAGCTGCGCCGACTACGGTCCACCCTCGCCGGCTTCCCACCCGAAACCCCGATGATGGACGCACTCCGCGAAGCGATAGTCGACTTCAACCGCCTGGACGCGGCCCAGATCCCCTGGCACCGCCTCCGCATGCGCCTGATCCTCGAAGTACCCGCACTCCAGGCGCACTCCACCCTCCGCTACGCCGAATGGCGCGCCGTAGTAGCGGAGTTCGCGGCCAACCGCGTCCACCAGCCCCCGGACGCCCTCCTCCCCCAGGTCATCGCCTACACCTGCCTCGGCGCAGCCGTAGCCGCCTACGAACAATGGCTACGCCAGGACGACTCCGCCCTGTCCGACTTCCTCGACGAGGCACTACGAGCACTCGGCCCGGGGTTCCAGGAGCATGAGCGACGGGGTTAGTCGTTCTCCGGAGACCTCGCCGCCGCCCGCCGGTCCAGCTTCCGTAGTACCTCTTCGCCCCACCGGAGGTTGCCCTGTTCCAGGCCGATGCCGCCGAGGAGGGTGAGGTACGGGCCGATGCGGTCCGTCTTGGTCAGGTACTCGTCCTCGTCTCGGCCGTCCAGCAGGCGTTCGCGTAGGCGTTCGTAACGGGCGAGTTTCGTGGTGGAGCGTTCCATGCGCTGGACGATGCCCGCTCGTACCGCCTCGGTGTCGCCGATGTCGATGCACTGGACCTTGACCATCAGTTCGTCCCGGATGGCCATGGGCTTGGCCGGGGTCTCCGACACGTACTGCCGGAGTACTTCGAGGCCGGCCTCGGTGAGGGAGAAGAGGCGCTTGTTCGGGCGGCGCTCCTGCTGGACGACCCGTGCGGAGACGAGGCCGTCGCTCTCCATGCGCTCCAGCTCCCGGTAGAGCTGCTGGGGCGTGGCCATCCAGAAGTTGGCGACCGAGGCCTCGAAGCCCTTCGCGAGGTCGTACCCGGACGCCTCGCCCTCCAGAAGAGCGGCCATCACCGCGTTGCGCAGAGCCATTGTCCCAAATTAACACCGCGTTGATTAGTCAAGGGGATGGCTATTGCGCCTTCGTGGGTCCGGGCTTCTCCGTCAGCCCGGACCGCTCCATGGGCCCGGACCTCTCCATGAGCCCGAGCTCCCTCAGGCGGCCCGCGATCAGCGGGCCGGCCGGGAGCAGTTCGGGTCGTTTGGCCTCTCGGCCGTCCCCGGAGGAGCGGCCGCGGATCCGGCGCCCGAGCCAGGGGCCCAGGAAGGAGCCGACCCAGCGCAGTTCGGCGCCGATGGCCCGCAGGCGGGTGGGGGTGTGCGGGTCGGCGGGCAAGGGGTGGGTCCAGGTGTCGTCGCTGCCCGGCAGGTCGAGCGCGTCGGCGACCGCCGCCGCGATGCGGGCGTGGCCGAGGGGGCTCGCGTGCAGTCGGTCGGGGCTCCACAGGCGGGGGTCGGTCAGGACCGGGTGCAGGCCGGTCTCGGCGAGCGCCACGCCATGGCGGCCCGCCGCCTGCCGGATGCGGTCGTTGAGGGCGGTGATCCGGGGTACGAGCGGGCGGGCCAGCGGAGTCATGCGGGCGATGTCGGGGAAGGTGACCGTCGCGACCCGGGCGCCCTGCGCGGTGAGCGCGGCGAACATCGCCTCCAGGTGGCCGGCCACCTCGTCGGCGTCGAAGCTCGGCCGGAGCAGGTCGTTGACGCCGGCGACGACAGTCGCGAGGTCGGGTTTCATCGCCAGCGCGGGCGCGAGCTGCTGGGCCCGCACCTGCCCGGCGAGGCTCCCGCGCACCGCGAGATTGGCGTACCGCACCTCCGGGTTGCCCGCCACGAGCAGCTCCGCCAGCCGGTCCGCACAGCCGCGCAGACCCTGTACGTCGTCGCCGTCGCCGAGCCCCTCGGTCTGGCTGTCGCCCAGCGCCACGTACCGCAGATATCCGTCCGCCACCGGCACGAGGTCCCCTTCCGCCGCCGTCGGAGCGCATCGCGACGACCGGATAGCCAATTCACCACCTATTCGCATTGTTGACTATAGAGGACGCTGCCCGATGGCAGAACACTCGACGGAAGACGACTCGGCGGAGAACGACTCGGCGGAAAACCACATGCGGCCGTTCGAACGCCTCTGCGACCATGCCGGAATGCCCCACCTTCTGGAACCGCTGGTCATCCGGCATGCTCACCGACTCCCCCTGTCCACCGGCCCGGCCGGTCAAGGGGACGTCGCCGCGCGGCAGTTCGACGCCGTCCTGATGTCCGTGGGCTTCAAGCTCTCGGCCGACCTGCTGGAACACCTGTCGGGACGCTCCGAGGGCACGGTCGTCGACACCGCCGTGCGCACGCTGCGCACGGTCCGCGAGATGGTCGGCGACCACGTCGCGCACAACGTCTACTTCATCGACTTCCCGGCCAACGTGCCCGACACCTTCGACTTCTGGATGCGCTGCATCACCGAGGCACTGGCCGACGACGCGTCCCGCGACCGCACGCTCGCCCAGCTGGAGAGCGGTCTGGTGAACCTGCTCACCCTGCCCTCCTACGGTACCTACCAGCACACGTACGCCGAAATGCTCGGCCATCACGACGAGTTGATCGCCGCGGCCGGCGACCGCCTGACCGTCCTGCACCTGGGCGGCACCGCGGACGACGAGGTCACCGCGCTGTACCTCGCGCTCGCGGGCAGCAGCACGCCGCTCAACGACGACGACCTCAGCGACCTCAAGGTGCTCGCCGCGCGCTGTGCGGACGGCCCGCAGCCGGAGGCGATCCCGGTCCGGGAGAACCGTGCCGTGGTCAACGAGGCGCGGCTGACGGCGGGTTCGGAGCTGCTCCTGGACACCGTCACCGACGTGCTGCGGCTGGCCTGCGCGCTGTCCGGCGGTGACGTGACCCTTCAAGAGCCCACCAGGTTCCGGACGTTGCCGCGCCCGGTCCGGCGCGCGCTGCTCGCCGGGCTGGACTCGGTCGTCGCGGCCGCCCCGGCCAAGCTCGCCGACGTCCACGCGCATCGCGAGCGGTGGAAGCGGCTCGGCGAGCGGCTGCACCCGCACGAGTACCCCCAATGGCCTTACGCCGCCCAGGTGTTCGCCGTGGCGCGGGGCGAGCAGGAGGCCCGCTCCTTCGACAGCCGTGTCGAGGAACTGCTCGGCATGCAGGACGTCCTCGGCGCGACCGAACTGCTCAGGTCCGCGCCGGGCAAGCTGTTCCGCTCCCTGGACCGGCTGCTGCGCACGGCGATCGACGACGAGGAGCGCGAGGCCGTGGTGGCCGCCGCCGAGCAGGTCGTCACGGAGGTGTCCGGCCGGGTCGTCCTGGCGGTGCGCGAGCACCTCCACAACCGGGCCGCGGACACCGGCGAACGCCGTGTCTTCGTCAACCGGCTCGGCCGCGCCTGGATCGCCGAGGACCAGCGGCCGCCCGTGCTGCCGGCCGAGCGCAAGCGTCTGATCACCGCCCTCGACGCGGAGATCGGCCGCCGACTCCCGGCGCCTGAGCGCCTGTTGGTCGACCCGGACGTTCTCGCCGTGGCGCTCCCGCTGTCCGGCCGGGCGACCGCGGCGGGCCTCGGCGTGCTGCCCCGCGGCTCGGTCACCCCGGTCGCGGGTGAGCTGCTGCGGTTCTTCGTCTACTGGAAGCAGGCCGAGGAGCGGACGGACTTCGACCTGTCGGCGGTGATGCTGGACGCCAAGTACCGGACGGTGTCCTGGCTGGCGTACACCTCCCTCACCCAGATCGAGGGCGAGCACTCCGGCGACATCACCGAAGCACCCGACGGGGCCTCGGAGTTCATCAACCTGCGGCTCGGCGCCGTGCGCAGCACGTTCATCGTGCCGCAGGTCAACATCTTCGCGGGCGAGGGCTTCGAGGAGGTCGAGGAGTCCTTCTTCGGGTTCATGCTGCGCGAGGGCGAGCAGAAGGGGCAGCCGTTCGAGGCGCGTACGGTACGGATGAAGTCGGAGCTGCGCGGGCCCGGCCGGGTCGCGCTGCCGCTGGCGTTCCGACGTGCGCGGGACGGCAGTTGGACCGCCAAGTGGCTGCACCTGTATCTGAAGGGCCTCCAGTCGGGCAACCGGGTCGAGGGCAACAAGGTGACGATCGCGACGGTCATGCGCGGCATCGTCGAACGTGAGCACATCGACGTCCGGTACATCGCCGATCTGCTGGCCGCTCGCGGGACGGAGGTGACGGTGTGGGACGGCGAGACGGTCCCGTCGACGCCCGTCACCTACATCGGCCTGGAGCAGCCCGACGGACTGCACCCGGACTCCGTGGTCATCACCCCGGAAAATCTGCGCGACTTGGTCCCGGCCTGACTGTTAGGGTTGCCGCAGGCGAGGCCATGAACGGACTTCCTTCTCAACTCCTTCTGAAACTAGTCCGTCCGCTTTCCTCGCCGCCGACCTCACACCAAGGGGCGCCGCACATCTCAACTGTGCGGCGCCCCTTGGTCGTTGTCATGCAGCCCCGCTCACGAGCCGTTGTCGCGCGAGCCCTCTCACGAGCCGTTCCCCCACCCGTCGTTCTCACCCGGCGCCGGCCGCCCGCGCCACCGCCAGTGCCTGCTCTGCGTACCCCCGCCCGAACAGCACCGCGTGCACGAGCAGCGGGAAGAGCTGGTGCAACCCGACCCGCTCCCGCCACCCCTCGGCCAGCGGCGCCACTTCCTCGTAGCCGTCCAGCACTTGGCCGAGGTACGGGCAGCCGAAGAGGTCGAGCATCGCGAGGTCGGTCTCCCGGTGCCCGCCGTGCGCGGCCGGGTCGATCAGCCAGACGTGCCCGTCAACTCCCCACAGCACGTTGCCGTTCCACAGGTCGCCGTGCAGTCGTGCGGGCGGCTCGGCCGGTCCCACGAGTTCGGGCAGCCGCTCACAGACACGCTCGACGAGGGCCGCCTCCGCGGACTCGACGATGCCCGCGTCCACCGCCTCGCGCAGATACGGCAGCACGCGGTGCTCGGCGTACCAGTGGGGCCAGTCGGTGCCGGGTTCGTTGCGCATGGGGGCGAGTCCGATGTACGCGGCGACCGGACCGCCGGGCGGCGGGGCGCCGAACGTGGGGGCGCCCGAGGCGTGCAGGGCGGCCAGTTGGCGCCCGAACCGCAGCGCCGCCTCGGCCGTGGGGCGGCCCTGCGGGACCCGGTCCGTCACCAGCCAGCGCGAGTCGTCCCCGTACACCCGCGGGACCCGGACCGTGCCGGCCTCGGCGAGCCAGCGCAGCCCCGCGGCCTCGGCCCGTACCTCGCCCGGTCCGTCGCCGCGCTTGACCACCACCGACCGGCCGCCGTCCAGGGCGACTTCGGTGAGCGCCCCGGTCATCCGGCGCGCACCGCTCACCGCGAGACCGGTGAGCCGCGCGGCCACGTCCGCGGGTTCCTCGGCGTCACTCACCGAGCCGCTCCCTTTTCAACCGCGCCACTGCCTCTCACCGCTCCACTCCCCGTCGCCGATCAGCTCCGCGCACCGTCTCATCCGCGACCGGTCCTCGCTGAACCAGCCCTGCCACGGTTCGTCAAGCGGGAGCCAGTCGACGGGTTGACCGTCCTCCGGAGTCAGACTCGTCCCGCGATCCACGACCGCGAGGTACGACACGCCCAGGACGGCGGGCCAGGCCGGCCGGTAGGAGCGGACGGTGGCGGTCGCGGGTGGTGGCAGGAGCTCGGCGTGGACCCCGGTCTCCTCGAAGAGCTCCCGTCGGGCCGCCTCACGGGGCGTCTCGCCGGGTTCCACCTTGCCGCCGGGCGGCACCCAGCCCCGCCACGGGTGCCGTACGAGCAGCACGTGGGTCAGGGCCGGGTCGAAGACCCACACCTCGGCGCCCAACGGCCCATTCGGCGCCGCTTCGGGGCCGAGCAGCCAGTCCAGGGCGTCGTCGTACACGGTCAGGGCCTGTCGGACGTCGGAGAGCGCGGCGTCCAGGGTGCGTCGATCGAGGGGGCGGGGAGTCATCCGGCGGAGCGTACGGGCCGCCACTGACAGTCGGTTCGACAACCGTCCGCCGGTGACGGCCCGTTCGGCCTGAGGGGACTACCGCGCGGAGTCCGTGGGGACCTCGTCCAGTGACCCCGCGGGCTCCGTCGTACCGCCGGTCTCCTCCTCCGGCCGCTCCTTCGCGCCGGCCCGGCGCCCGGGCAGGACCGCGAGGACGATCAGTGTCCCGGCGACCATGATGATGCCGCCGATGAGGCTGGTCTGGGCGACGCCGTGGGCGAAGGACTCGTGGACGGCGTCGACCAGGGCCGGCGCCTGCTGGGGGCCTCCGGCGGAGGGGTTCTTCGCGACCTGCTCGGCGACCGCGAGTCCGCCGCCGACCGAGTCCTTGGCCGTGTCCAGCGCGGCGGCCGGGAGACGGCCGCCGACCAGGTCGCCCA
>NZ_JBSFLV010000027.1:0-91889 GCF_053599215.1 Streptomyces sp. NPDC001002
GTCGTCGAGGCGCAGCGCCTTGCGCAGGACGACCTCCTGCGAGGTGAACGGCGCGTGCCCGGCCGCGGCCACCACCACGGCGTACGACACGACGTACTACAAGAACGCGGTCGGCAAGATCGCCGCCCATGCCGCCGACGTGGCCAAGGGACACCCCGGCGCGCAGGACTGGGACGACGCGCTGTCCGACGCCCGCTTCGAGTTCCGGTGGGAGGACCAGTTCAACCTCGCCCTGGACCCGGTCACCGCGCGGGAGTTCCACGACGAGACGCTGCCGGCGGAGCCTGCCAAGACGGCCCACTTCTGCTCGATGTGCGGGCCGAAGTTCTGCAGCATGAAGATCTCCCAGGACATCCGCCGTGAACACGGCGGCACCAGGGCGGAGGTCGAGGAGGGCATGGCCCAGAAGTCGAAGGAGTTCGCGGCGGCGGGCAACCGGATGTACCTGCCGATCGCCGACTGACGGGTGAAGGGTGACGAGGGGGCGGACCGCGTGGCCCGCCCCCTCGCTACCGGCACCGGCACAGACACCGAGCGTGCCGACGCCGAACGTGCCGACGCCGGTCGGCGCGTTGTCCGGCGGCCGGGCCTCGGGGGACGGGTCACCGGCCGCCGTGCCCACCAGGTTTCCGTCAGGACGGGCCACGCCGTGTCGACCGTTCGGACGCGTCACGCACCGGCCTGTCGGTCATTCGGCCGACACCGGATCGGACCCGCGCTCCTACGCTGAACCGCGTGGACTGGAAACGCCTGCTCAACCCGGTCGCCGGTCGGTTGCTCAAGGTCAGCAGCCTGATCGCGTTCCTGCTCACCTGGGCCGCGGACCTCGCCCTGCTGGACAAGAGCGCCGATCCCTACGGATCGCCCACCACCTGGCTGCCCGTGTACGTCACCGGTCCGCTGATCGGGCTGCTCGCTCTCGGCCTGCCGCGCTCGGCCGGTCTGGTCAAGCGGGTCGTCGCCGCGGTGGCGATCTCCCTCGCGACGACCGTCTGGACCGTGCTCGAACCCTCCGACATGGGGTGGTGGGGGGCGCTGGAGACAGCCGGGTTGCTCGTCCTCGTCGTGCACACGACGGGGCACTCCTGGCGGCCTGGAATCGCGACCGCGTACACCCTCACCGTGGTCGTCACGATCCTCGCGATGCCGCTGCGCAGCGGATCACGGGGGGCGTTCGCGGCCGGTGGCTACGTTCTGACCATCGCCCTGGCGATCTGCGTCGTCATCGGCTGTGCCATCCGCTCCCTGGAGATCCGCAGGGAACGCGCCGTGCACGACGTACGCCAGGCCGAACGTCTCGCTCTCGCCCGCGATCTGCACGACCTGATCGCCCATCACATGACCGGCATCATCGTCCAGGCCAACGCCGCGTTGACCATCAAGGCCACCGCTCCCGACAAGGTGGAGCCCATCCTGCGCGAGATCGCCCGGTCCGGGACGGAGACCCTGGAGTCGATGCGCCGCCTGGTGCGCGTCCTGCGCGAGGACAACCACGCCGCCCTGCGCCCGGGCGACCTGCTCACCGATCTCGCGGACCTGGTCTCCGCCCACTCCACCGCCGCAGGCCAGGGCGCACCGGCCCAACTGGAGGTCACAGCGGCGGCTCGCACCGCCCGCCTGAGCCCCGAGGTCGAACTCTCCGTGCAGCGGCTGGTCCAGGAGGCCCTCACCAACGTCCGCCGGCACGCCCCAGGGGCCCGCACCACCGTCCACCTGGACGCCGACCCCGCCTGGCTGGAGGTGACGGTCACCAACACCGCGCCCGGTCACCGGGCCGCCGTACCCGCCGGTGGTCGTGGCGGTTTCGGTCTGCTGGGCCTGCGTGAGCGCGTCGAGGCCCTCGACGGCACGCTCAGCACCGGCGCCCTCCCCCACGGCGGGTGGCAGGTACAGGCCGCCCTCCCGCTGGCCGTGCCCGTCGCCGACTCCCTCCGGACCGACCTGCCCAGGCGCTGACGGCCGGACGTCACCGGGGCCGGTGCACCGCGCCGTGCTCCCACGCCCACGCGGCGACCTCCACCCGGTTGCGGGCGTCGAGCTTGGCCTGGATGCGCGCCAGATACGTCTTCACCGTCGACAGCGACAGGAACAGCTCGTCGCAGATCTCCTGGTTCGTCCGCCCCACCGCGACCAGCCGCACGATGTCCAGCTCCCGCCCGCTGAGCCCGCCGACCCCCGCGTCCTCCGGCGCCGAGCCCCGCTCGTTCTCCTCCAGCCGCCGCAGCAGCCGTACCGTCACCGCGGGCGACACCAGCGCGTCCCCACGGGCCGCCGCCTGCACCGCCTCCACCAGCAGCCCCGGCGAGGCGTCCTTGAGCAGAAACCCGCACGCGCCGTTCCGCAGCCCGATCCGTACGTAGTCGTCCTGGTCGAAGGTGGTGATCAGGACGACGTTCAGCGGATCGACCACTCCCGGCCCCGCCAACTGCCGCACCACGTCCAGGCCGTCGAGGCGGGGCATGCGGATGTCGGTCAGCACGACGTCCGGGCGCAGCCTGCGGGCCAGATCGACGCACTCCACGCCGTCGGCCGCTTCGCCGACGACGTCGATGCCCGGCTGCGCCCCCAGGATCAGACTGAATCCGGTGCGTACCAGTTGCTGGTCGTCGGCGATCACCACAGTGATCCGTGTATCGGCCACCGCCTGTTCCTACCACGGGGTGAGCGACGGTCACGTCGACCGTGCCTACGGTTCTCACGCGCGGTTGTCGGTCATTCGGCCGACAGAACGGATGTTCGGCTTGCGCTCCCCCGAAGGGGTCTGTCGAGCGGAGGGCGCAAGCCGAGGGTTACTCCGGCTGGTGTTCCGGGCCTCCGAAGTCCGGGCTCGTGTAGTCCGGGCTCGAGAAACTCGGACGGGGACCGGCGGCCGGGCCGTCGTCCGGGCTGCTGAAGCCCGGGCGGTCGTAGCCGAGGTGCGGGATACGGCTGGTCGGCGCCGACGGTGCCGTGGGGTGCAGGGCCACGGCGGTGCCGGGGTCGGCCAGCGCGTCTCGCAGGAAGGGCAGGATGCCGCGCTCCAGGAGGGCCTCGCGCCAGGCTTCCCTGGCTCGGGTCACCTCCTCGCCGAGTTCGCCGTAGGGGCCGGTATCGAGCGAGGGCCTGTTGCGCAGTGCGGTGAGCAGCAGCCCGACGGCGGCGACGAGGATCGCGGCCGCGGTCATGGCGCCGAACACCCATCCGGCGGTGAGCATGGTCTGGGCGAAGGCCGGCTCGGGGGTGAGCATCTTGAGGATGTAGCCCACGAGCAGGAAGATCGCCGCGGCCGTGCCGGCGAGGACGGGGGTGAGGACCGCGGCGACGGCGACGGCGCCCGCCCCTTCGGCTGCCTCCCCCAGGGTGGTGGCGAGCCCCATCGCGCCCACGCCCGGCTCGGCCGAGCCGGTCTCGCGGGAGGACGACGGGGTGGACGACGCCGGCTGGCGCAGTTCCTCGCGGACCTTCACGTAGTGCTGGTACTCGGTCGCGGCGGCCACCGTGATGAGGGCGGTGGCGTTCAGCGCCATGGTGCGCAGCTGTTCGGGGTTCAGCCGCTGTCCGACAGCGGCCAGTTCCGGGCGGGTAGGGGCGGAGCGCAGCGCCTCGTCGAGGATCCGCTCGTACTCTTGGCGGTCCTCGCTGTGCAGGTGCTGCGGAACGCTGTTCATGTGCATCCCCCGATGCTCCGTAGGGCTTGGGGCTCGCATGCCAACGAGCCGTCGGGCAGAAACGGAGGGGAGCCTGCTACGGATAAGCCGATGGTAGAGCGGCGACGGCACAGGGTGACAGGGGGTTTCCAGAAATTGGGCCCTGGCCTGCGCTGTTCGTCGCGCTCGTCGTGCGCGGGGATACCGGGGGGATATCCGCCCTGTGAACGGCTAGATTTCCAGCGGCAGTTGCTGGACCAGCAGTTTTCCGGCCATGGTCACGCCGCCGTCCATCGCGATGGCCAGTCCGTCGGCGTAGATGTGCGGTCCCTCGACCAACGGCCGGGGCTCCTCCTCGCTCTCCTCGGAGCCGACTTCGCCCAGCAGATAGGGGATCGGGCTGTGGCCGTGCACGATCCGGGTGCCGCCGTAGGTGTCCAGCAGCGAGCGCACGGCGTCCGCGCCGCCCTCGTCGCGGAAGGAGAACCGCTTGGTGAACTTGCGGAACAGGTCCCAGCACTCGTCCGCGTCGTTGCGGGTGAGGGTCTCGCGGACGGTGTCGTTGACCGCCTCGATCGAGTCGCCGTAGTCGAGGTAGGCGGTGGTGTCCGAGTGGACGAGGAGGTAGCCGTCCACCTCCTCGACGGCGTCGAGGCGGGCCATCCACTGCAGATGGTGGTCCTGGAGGCGGTCCATGTCGGTCTTCTGGCCGCCGTTGAGCAGCCAGGCCGCCTGGAAGGTGGCGGTGCCGGCACCGGAGTTGACGGGGGTGTCGGAGAACCGCTTGGCGCCGAGCAGCAGCAACTCGTGGTTGCCCATGAGGGCCTTGCAGTAGCCGCCGGCCGCGGCCGCCTCGGCGGACAGCCGCATCACGAGGTCGATGACGCCGATGCCGTCGGGCCCGCGGTCGGTGAAGTCGCCGAGGAACCACAGCCGCGCGGTGCCGGCGCTCCAGTTGCCTGCGGAGTCGATCAGACCCCGCTCCTGGAGGGCGGCCAGCAGTTCGTCGAGGTAGCCGTGCACGTCACCGACGACGAAGAGCGGACCGGCGGCGCCTTCTTCCCGGTCCGCGGCCAGCGAGGCGGGATCGACGGGCACCTGAAGCGTGTCACCGCGGTTGATGACGGGCAGATCACGCCGGGTCGGTGTGTACCCGTCGGGGTGGTCGGCCACTTCCTCGACGGGTACGGCGACATCACCCGGGTGCGTGGTGTCGCCGTACGGACCGGTCTCGTGGACGTACGCCGGTACCCGGAAGTCGCGCAGCGTCGCCGCCCGCTCCGCCTCGGGTCCCTGACCGGCCCCCTGAGTCATCAGACCCCTCCACCATCACGCCGCATCTGAACCGCTTCGGACTGCCTGGTCGCAGCGGCCCGCGGTGTCGTGGGCCCATCATAGGAATGCCGATCGCGCCATGTGATGACCCAGGGGTGGTGAATCGGAGCAAGAGTCCAGTTCACCGCGGCTTTCGCCCCGATTGGGCAGGGCTTGGACCACCCCTGGTGAGGGTCGGCCTACCCCTTCTCGGGTGACCTCGGCGGGCTGACCGTCGTGCGCGGGGGACGTCGCTGGGACGAGGTGCGCACGATCAGCTCCGTCGGTATCACCTGCTCGACCGGTTGGTCCGATTCGACCCCCTCGATCGCGTCGATGAGGAGCTGCACCACGGCGGTGCCGATGCGGCGCGGCTTCAGCGAGAGCGTGGTGACCGGCGGCTCGGTGTTGGCGTACACGGTGGACTCGCTGCAGCAGACCAGAAGCAGGTCGTCCGGTACGCGCAGGCCGTAGCGGCGGGCCGCGGCGAGCAGATCCGTGCCGTTCGGGTCGAACAGGCCGTAGACGGCGTCGGGACGGTCCGGGCGGGCGAGCAGCCGGTCGGCGGCGACGGCGCCCGCGCACGGGTCGTGCGCCGGGTACTCCTCGTACACCGGGTCCTGGCCCACGCGTTCGCACCAGCGCAGGTACGCCGTGGTCGACAGCCGGGTGTACGTGTCCGTGGTCGTGCCGGTCAGCAGGCCGATGCGGCGGGCGCCGGCGTCGGCCAGGTGGTCGAGGATGCCGAGTACGGCGGCCTCGTGGTCGTTGTCGACCCACGCGGTGACCGGGAGCGAGCCGGCCGGGCGGCCGTCGGAGACGACCGGTAAACCCTGCCGGACGAGCTCGCTGACCACCGGGTCCTGGTCGGAGGGGTCGATGACGACCGTGCCGTCCAGGGCGACGTTCGACCACACGTCGTGGCGCGAGGTCGCGGGGAGGATCACCAGCGCGTAGCCGCGGGCGAGCGCGGCCGAGGTGGCGGCTCTGGCCATCTCCGCGAAGTACGCGAACTCGGTGAAGGTGAAAGGTTCATCCCCGTACGTCGTCACGGTCAGGCCGATGAGACCCGACTTGCCGGTACGGAGGGTTCGGGCCGCGGCCGACGGGCGGTAGCCCAGCCGGTCGGCGACCTCGCGGACGTGGCGGCGGGTGGCGTCCGGGAGCCTGCCCTTGCCGTTCAGGGCGTCGGAGACGGTCGTGATGGAGACTCCGGCGGCGGCGGCCACGTCTCTGATGCCCGCCCGGCCCGGCCTGCTCCCTCGACGTGAGGTTTCCGCGCGGCTCACCTGGTGCTTCCCTGCTGCTGTCATGGCGAGCCGATAGTAGGGCTCATGCGGTCGGGTAGGGCGGACGCATATGCACGCGTTGACAGGCACGTTTCTGCATGGTCATTTGGTGTCAACTACCTTTGAAACAAAGTCAGTTGAACGATCCAATGGCACTACGTGACTTGTCGGCACGCATGAGCCTGCCAACTTCCCGATGTTTCGAAGAGGTCTCAACTCACCTGCACGGGTGATGCGCGCCACGGCGTGAGCCACCGGTGCATAGATATATGTATCTGCGCCCCCCGATTCGTCATCCTTCGTGCCCTGATGCCCGTGATGCGGATGTGGTGGATGAGGTCTGATCAGGAAGTCCCTCGGCTGTACGCACCGGCGGCGAATCCTCATAAGGTGAGAAGTATTGGAAGCCGGTGGTGGCGACGGGTCCGCCGGTGGTCGCGAGGAGGACTGCGGTGAGCGAGACGAGCCCCAAGCTGCGCGCCGAGCTGGCGGGTATCCCCACCTACAAGCCGGGCAAGCCCGCAGCCGCCGGCGGCCCGGTGGCCTACAAGCTGTCCTCGAACGAGAACCCGTATCCGCCGCTGCCCGGCGTGCTGGAGAGCGTGACGGCCGCGGCCTCCTCCTTCAACCGCTACCCGGACATGGCCTGTACGGGTCTGATGAACGAGTTGTCGGACCGTTTCGGCGTCCCGCTCACCGACCTGGCCACCGGCACCGGCTCGGTCGGCGTCGCCCAGCAGCTGCTGCAGGCGACCGCGGGACCCGGCGACGAGGTCATCTACGCCTGGCGCTCCTTCGAGGCGTACCCGATCATCACGCGGATCAGCGGTGCCACGGCCGTGCAGGTGCCGTTGACCCCGGGCGATGTGCACGACCTGGACGCGATGGCGGACGCGATCACCGAGCGGACCCGGCTGATCTTCGTCTGCAACCCCAACAACCCGACGGGCACGGTCGTCCGGCGGGCCGAGCTGGAGCGGTTCCTGGACCGGGTGCCCGCCGATGTGCTCGTCGTCCTGGACGAGGCCTACCGCGAGTTCATCCGGGACATCGAGGTGCCGGACGGGGTGGAGCTGTACCGGCAGCGGCCCAACGTCTGCGTGCTGCGGACCTTCTCCAAGGCGTACGGGCTCGCCGGTCTGCGCGTCGGCTTCGCGATCGCCCATGAGCCGGTGGCGGCGGCGCTGCGCAAGACGGCGGTGCCCTTCGGCGTGAGCCAGCTCGCCCAGGACGCGGCGGTCGCCTCGCTGCGCGCCGAGGACGAACTGCTCGGCCGGGTCGGCTCGTTGGTCGGCGAGCGCCACCGCGTGGTCGAGACGCTGCGTGGCCAGGGCTGGACGGTGCCCGAGACCCAGGCCAACTTCGTGTGGCTGCGGCTGGGGGAGCGCACGCTCGACTTCGCGGCGCTGGCCGAGCAGCACGGCGTCGTGGTCCGGCCGTTCGCCGGCGAGGGCGCGCGGATCACGGTGGGGGAGACCGAGGCGAACGACATCTTCCTGAAGGTGGCGGAGGCGTTCCGCAAGGAGCTCTAGCCTCCGGCGGTTTCCGGAACCCGAGCTTCCCGTAGTGGTCCGGCGATGTGATGTGGGTCCCCTTTGGCCGTGAGGGGGCCCCACCCGCCCGGAGTCGAACTGTCATGCGTCATACTTGCTTGTGAATGTGAACGCGTTCACAAGCGTGTCCCATTGCTCCGCTTTGTATGTGACAAAGGGGGCAAACTGCCGCTGTGACCACGGCGACATAAGGAGACTGACGACGTGGAATTGGCTCTGGCGCCGGAGACATTGGCGCGCTGGCAGTTCGGCATCACCACCGTCTACCACTTCCTCTTCGTCCCCCTGACGATCTCGCTCGCCGCTCTGACGGCCGGCCTGCAGACCGCCTGGGTGCGCACGGAGAAGGAGAAGTACCTCAGGGCGACCAAGTTCTGGGGCAAGCTCTTCCTGATCAACATCGCGATGGGTGTCGTCACCGGCATCGTGCAGGAGTTCCAGTTCGGCATGAACTGGTCCGACTACTCGCGCTTCGTCGGTGACATCTTCGGCGCCCCGCTCGCCTTCGAGGCGCTGATCGCCTTCTTCTTCGAGTCGACCTTCATCGGTCTGTGGATCTTCGGCTGGGACAAGCTGCCCAAGAAGATCCATCTGGCCTGCATCTGGATGGTCTCGATCGGCACGATCCTGTCGGCGTACTTCATCCTCGCGGCCAACTCGTGGATGCAGCACCCGGTCGGCTACAAGATCAACGAGGCCAAGGGGCGTGCCGAACTCACCGACTTCTGGCTCGTCCTGACCCAGAACACCGCGCTGGCCCAGGCGTTCCACACGCTCAGCGCGTCCTTCCTGACCGGTGGCGCGTTCATGGTCGGCATCGCCGCCTTCCACCTGTTCCGCAAGAAGCACATCTCCGTGATGAAGAGCTCGCTGCGGCTCGGCCTGATCACCGTCGTCATCGCGGGAATGCTCACCGCGATCAGCGGTGACACTCTCGGCAAGGTCATGTTCAAGCAGCAGCCGATGAAGATGGCCGCCGCCGAGGCGCTGTGGGACGGCCAGGACTCCGCGCCGTTCTCGATCTTCGCCTACGGCGATGTGAGCAAGGGCCACAACACCGTCGAGCTGTCCGTGCCCGGGATACTGTCCTTCCTCGCCGACGACAACTTCAACTCCTACGTCCCCGGCATCAACGACACCAACAAGGCCGAGCAGGAGAAGTACGGACCCGGCGACTACCGGCCCAACATCCCGGTCGCCTTCTGGGCGTTCCGCTGGATGATCGGCTTCGGCATGGCGTCCTTCGCCATCGGCATCGTCGGACTCTGGCTGACCCGCAAGAAGTTCCTGCTGCCACAGCACCTGCGGGTCG
Organism: Streptomyces sp. NPDC001002; assembly: GCF_053599215.1. Classification (NCBI taxonomy): domain Bacteria; kingdom Bacillati; phylum Actinomycetota; class Actinomycetes; order Kitasatosporales; family Streptomycetaceae; genus Streptomyces; species Streptomyces sp. NPDC001002. The sequence continues at coordinate 9,095 of NZ_JBSFLV010000027.1, forward strand.
CCGACGACGAGGTGCCGAACCTGGTCCTCTTCCGCAACAAGGCCCTCAGCCCCAAACTCGGCCGCCTCTACTGGCTCGTGGCCATCTGGACCCTCGGCTTCCCGCTGATCGCCAACTCCTGGGGCTGGATCTTCACCGAGATGGGCCGCCAGCCCTGGGTCGTCTACGGCGTCCTGCAGACCCGGCACGCGGTCTCCCCCGGGGTCTCCCAGTGGGAGGTCCTCACCTCGATGATCGTCTTCACCTCGCTCTACGCGATCCTCGCCGTCATCGAGGTCAAGCTGCTCGTGAAGTACGTCAAGGCCGGACCGCCCGAACTCACCGAGGCCGACCTCAACCCGCCCACGAAGATCGGCGGCGACACCCGTGACGCCGACAAGCCGATGGCCTTCTCGTACTAGGCCCAGGGAGATCGAGTCATGGAACTTCACGACGTCTGGTTCGTCCTCATCGCCGTCCTGTGGACCGGCTACTTCTTCCTGGAGGGCTTCGACTTCGGGGTCGGCATCCTCACCAAGCTGCTCGCCCGCGACCGCACCGAGAAGCGCGTGCTGATCAACACCATCGGACCGGTCTGGGACGGCAACGAGGTATGGCTGCTCACGGCCGGTGGCGCGACCTTCGCCGCCTTCCCCGAGTGGTACGCCACCCTCTTCTCCGGCTTCTATCTGCCCCTGCTGCTCATCCTGGTCTGCCTGATCGTGCGCGGAGTCGCCTTCGAGTACCGGGCCAAGCGCCCCGAGGAGAACTGGCAGCGCAACTGGGAGACCGCGATCTTCTGGACCTCGCTGCTCCCCGCTTTCCTGTGGGGCGTGGCCTTCGGCAACATCGTGCGGGGCGTGAAGATCGACAAGGACTTCGAGTACGTCGGCAACCTCGGCGACCTGCTCAACCCCTACGCCCTGCTCGGCGGGTTGGTGACGCTGACGCTGTTCACCTTCCACGGCACGGTGTTCACGGGGCTCAAGACCGTGGGGGACATCCGGGAGCGGGCACGGCGACTGGCCCTGAAGGTCGGTGTCCTCACCGCAGTCCTCGCGCTGGCCTTCCTGATCTGGACGCAGATCGACAACGGCGACGGCAAGAGCCTGGTCGCGCTCGTCGTGGCCGTGGCGGCGCTGCTCGCCGCGCTGGGGGCTACCGCGGCCGGGCGTGAGGGCTGGGCGTTCGCACTGTCCGGCGTCACGATCATCGCGGCCGTCGCGATGCTCTTCCTGTCGCTCTTCCCGAACGTCATGCCGTCCTCGCTCAACGCGGACTGGAGCCTCACGGTCACCAACGCCTCGTCGAGCCCGTACACCCTGAAGATCATGACCTGGTGCGCGGGGATCGCCACCCCGATCGTGCTGCTCTACCAGAGCTGGACCTACTGGGTGTTCCGCAAGCGGATCGGTACGCAGCACATCGCGGACGCCGCGCACTGAGTTCGAGGTGGGGCATGTTTCACGTGAAACATGCCCCTTGAGAAGAGGGTGTGTTTCACGTGAAACCGATCGACCCACGTCTGCTGCGATACGCCCGTGCCACCCGCGCGTTCATGATGGCGGTCGTCGGACTGGGTGTCGTCGGGGCGGTGTTGGTGATCGCCCAGGCGATGCTCATCGCCGAGATCGTGGTCGGCGCCTTCCAGCACGGCATGTCCGTCGCTGAACTCCGCACTCCCCTGCTGCTGTTGGCGGCGGTTGCTGTCGGCCGGTCCCTGGTCTCCTGGCTCACGGAACTCGCCGCGCACCGCGCCAGCGCGGCGGTGAAGTCGGAGTTGCGTGGGCGGTTGCTGGAGCGGTCCGTGGCGCTCGGCCCCGGGTGGCTGAGCGGGCAGCGGACCGGATCGCTGGTCGCCCTCGCCACCCGCGGGGTCGACGCCCTCGACGACTACTTCTCGCGCTACCTACCGCAGTTGGGCCTCGCGGTGGTCGTCCCGGTGGCGGTGCTGGCCCGGATCGTCACCGAGGACTGGGTCTCGGCGGCGATCATCGTCGGGACCTTGCCGCTGATCCCCGTCTTCATGATCCTGATCGGCTGGGCCACCCAGTCTCGGATGGACCGTCAGTGGCGGCTGCTGTCCCGGCTGTCCGGACACTTCCTGGACGTGGTCGCGGGACTGCCGACCCTCAAGGTGTTCGGGCGGGCCAAGGCGCAGGCCGACTCGATCCGTCGCATCACCGGCGAGTACCGCCAGGCGACCATGCGGACCCTCCGCATCGCCTTCATCTCCTCCTTCGCGCTGGAACTGCTCGCGACGCTGTCGGTGGCGCTGGTCGCCGTGACGATCGGCATGCGCCTGGTCCACGGTGACATGGACCTCTACGTGGGTCTGGTCGTCCTCGTCCTCGCGCCCGAGGCGTATCTGCCGTTGCGCCAGGTCGGCGCGCAGTACCACGCGGCGGCGGAGGGGCTGGCCGCGGCCGAGGAGATCTTCTCGGTGCTGGAGACACCGGTGCCGACCTCGGGGACGGGGGCTGTGCCGGCCGGGGGCATCGCCTTCCAGGGCGTGACGGTCCGGTACCTCGGGCGGGCCGAGGCCGCCGTGTCGGACGCGTCCTTCACCGTCGAACCCGGGGAGACGGTCGCCCTCGTCGGACCGAGCGGCGCGGGCAAGACAACGCTGCTGAACGTGCTGCTGGGCTTCGTGCCGCCCACCGAGGGTCAGGTCCTGATCGGCGGCACCGACCTCGCCGACATCGACCCCGAGCAGTGGCGGTCGCGGATCGCCTGGGTGCCGCAGCGCCCGCAGTTGTTCGCCGGCACGATCGCCGAGAACGTACGCCTTGCCCGTCCCGATGCCGACGAGGCCGCTGTAAGGCGGGCGTTGGCGGATGCCGGGGCGCTGGAGTTCGTGGACGCGCTGCCCGAGGGCGTCGACACCGCGCTCAGTGAGGACGGGTCGGGGCTGTCCGCCGGGCAGCGGCAACGGCTCGCGCTGGCCCGGGCGTTCCTCGCGGACCGGCCCGTGCTGCTGCTCGATGAGCCGACGGCGGCGCTGGACGGGGCCACCGAGGCCGAGGTCGTGGCGGCGGTACGGCGGCTCGCGGTGGGGCGGACCGTGCTGCTGGTCGTGCACCGGCCGGCGCTCCTCGGCGTGGCCGACCGGGTGGTGCGGCTGGCGGCGCCCGTGGCTGCCGCTCCTCTGGACACCGTTCCTGTGGACGCCGGGCCCAGGACCGCCGAGGCCCGGTCGATCGAGACCGCCGTCGGCACCGACTTCGCTGAGGCGGAGCCGACCGGGCCGACCGCGGACACCCGCGGTGTCCTCGCTCGCGTCCGTGCCATGTCCGGCCCCCGCCGTGGCCGTCTCCTGCTCGCTCTGCTGCTCGGAAGTCTCGCCACCGGCAGTGCCGTCGGGCTCATGGCGACCTCCGGCTGGTTGATCTCACGGGCTTCGCAGCAGCCGCCGGTGCTGTATCTGATGGTGGCCGTGACGGCGACCAGGGCGTTCGGGATCGGGCGGGCCGTCTTCCGGTACGCCGAGCGGCTCGTGTCGCACGACGCCGTGCTGCGGATGCTCGCCGACACCCGGGTCGCCGTCTACCGGCGCCTGGAGCGGCTGGCGCCCGCCGGGCTGCGCCGTACCCGCCGGGGCGACCTGCTGTCCCGGCTGGTCGCCGATGTGGACGCCCTCCAGGACTACTGGCTGCGCTGGCTGTTGCCCGCCGGTGCCGCCGTCGCGGTGTCCGCCGCGTCCGTCGGCTTCACGGCCTGGCTGTTGCCGGAGGCCGGTGCCGTGCTCGCCGTCGGGCTGCTCGCGGCCGGCGCCGGAGTCCCGCTGCTCACCGGCGCGGTCGCCCGCCGCGCCGAGCACCGACTGGCCCCGGCCCGCGGGGCGTTGGCGACCCGGGTGACCGATCTGCTCACCGGCACCGCCGAGTTGACCGTCGCCGGCGCCCTGCCCGCACGCACCGCAGAGACCCGACGGGCCGACGGCACCCTCACCCGCATCGCCGCGCGCGCCGCGGCCGCCACCGCCCTCGGCGACGGACTCACCGCCCTGATCTCGGGCCTGACCGTCACCGCCACCGCCCTGGTCGGCGCCCAGGCGGTCGCCGACGGACGGCTCGGCGGCGTCACGATGGCCGTCGTCGTCCTCACCCCGCTGGCCGCCTTCGAGGCCGTCCTCGGCCTCCCGCTCGCCGTCCGGTACCGCCAACGCGTGCACCGCAGCGCGGAGCGCGTGTACGAGGTCCTGGACGCGCCCGAGCCGGTACGGGAGCCGGAGCGGCCCCGGCAGGCGCCCGCCTCGCCGTTCCCGGTCGCCCTCAAGGGCCTCGCCGCCCGGCACGACGGGCAGGACCGGGACGCCCTTGCCGGTCTCGACCTGACCCTCGACGAGGGGCGCCGGATCGCCGTGGTCGGCCCGTCCGGCTCCGGCAAGACGACTCTCGCCCAGGTGCTGCTGCGCTTCCTGGACCCGGAGGCCGGCTCGTACACGCTGGCCGGCGTCGACGCGTACGCCCTCGACGGCGACGACGTACGACGGCTGGTGGGGCTGTGTGCCCAGGACGCGCACCTCTTCGACAGTTCGGTGCGCGAGAACCTGCTGCTCGCCAGGAAGGACGCCACCGAGGACGAACTGCGGGACGCCCTGCGGCGGGCCCGGCTCCTCGACTGGGCCGACGGTCTGCCCGACGGCCTCGACACGCTGGTCGGCGAGCACGGGGCCCGGCTGTCGGGCGGACAGCGGCAGCGGCTGGCACTGGCCCGCGCGCTGCTCGCCGACTTCCCCGTCCTGGTGCTCGACGAGCCCGCCGAACACCTCGACCTGCCCACTGCCGACGCCCTCACCGCCGACCTGCTGGCCGCGACGGAGGGCCGTACGACCGTCCTGATCACCCACCGTCTCGCCGGACTGGAAGCTGTGGACGAGGTGATCGTCCTGGGCGAGGGACGGGTCGTGCAGCGAGGGACCTACGCGGAACTGGCCGCGGTGGAGGGGCCGTTGCGGGCGATGGCGGAACGGGAAGCGGAGACGGAGCTGTTGGTGGCAGCCGTATAGCGGGGTGCCGCGTCCTTCGGCCCGACTTTCCGTACCAAACGCGACTAATTACGCTCAGGTCATGTCACGAGACCCGTCTCCCGACCCGTCCGTCGACCTGGCGGCACGCGTGCCGCAGCTGCTGGAGGCGATGCGGTCCGTCGGAAATGGCCTCGAACTGCACTCCACGCTGGACCGGATCTGCGCGACCGCGGCGGCCCTGACCGGTGCCAGGTACGCGGCCATCGGTGTCGTGGACGGGGATCGCGCGGGGCTCACCGACTTCGTCTGGTACGGCGTCGACGAGGCGACCGCCCGGCGGATCGGACGGCTGCCCGACGGGCAGAAGGGGCTCCTGGGGGCGCTCATCCGGGAGCCGGAACCGGAGCCGGTGCGGCTCGGGGAGCTGACGACGGATCCACGCTGCTGCGGCTTCCCCGAGCACCATCCGTCGATGCACGCGTTCCTGGGGCTGCCCATCCGCGTCCAGGGCGAGATCTTCGGCAACCTCTATCTGGCCGAGAAGCGGGACGGGGAGCCGTTCGACGACGGTGATCTCGACCTGGTGCGGGTGCTGGCCACGGAGGCGGGGATCGCCATCGGCAACGCCCGGCTGTACGAGGCCGCCCAGCAGCGGGAGCGGTGGATCGACGGCTCGGTCGCCGTCACCACGGCCCTGCTCTCCGGTGGCGACGCGGAGGACGCCCTCCAGGTCGTCGCGGAGCAGGCCCGTCGGCTGTCCGGTGCCGCGGCCGGGATCGTGCTGCTGCCCGCGGACGAGGGCGGCCTGGAGATCGTCGCCGTGGCCTCCGAGAAGCCCTCGGGCCAACTCGGCCGGGTCATCCCGGCCGAGAGCGAGATCGTCGCCGAACTTCTCGCCGGGCGGCCCGTGTTCGTGGCGGACGCCGGCACCGATCCGCGCATGCTGTCGTCGCTCGCGCGCGCTTACGGCCCGATCATGATGCTGCCGCTGCAGAGCGACGGCCGAGTGCTGGGCAGTCTCGTCATGCCGCGGGCGCGCGGCGAGCAGCCGTTCACGGAGACCGAGCGCGTCCTCGGCACCCAGTTCGCCTCGCAGGCCGCGCTCGCGCTGAAGATGGCCGACGCGCAGCGCGACCGGGAGCGGCTCGCGGTCTACGAGGACCGCGATCGCATCGCCCGTGACCTGCACGATCTCGTCATCCAGCGGCTGTTCGCGACGGGCATGATGCTGGAGAGCGCCCAGCGCGGGGCGGTCGTGCCCGAGGTGCGGGACGGGGTGGGCAAGGCCGTCGGCGAACTCGACGTCACCATCCAGGAGATCCGCACCGCGATCTTCGCGCTCCAACAGGGGCCCGCCGAAACGCCGTCGGGGCTGCGCACGCGGGTGCTGCGCGAGATCAAGACGGCCGCCGTGCCGCTCGGCTTCCGGCCTGCCCACCGTTTCGTCGGCCCGATCGACACCGTGGTGAGCGACCTCACCGGCAAGAACATCGTCGCCGCCCTGCGCGAGGCCCTCTCCAACGCCTTCCGGCATGCCGGGGCCTCCCGGATCGACGTTGTGCTCGACGCGACGGTGACCCTGCCGGACGGGCGTCCCGGTGTGCGGCTGACGGTCGCGGACGACGGTGTCGGCATCCCCGAGGGCGGTCGTCGCAGCGGCCTGCGGAACCTCAAGCGCCGGGCCGAGTCGCTCGGCGGCGACAGCCGGTACGGGCCGGGCATCGGCGAGAACGGCGGCGGCACGACGGTGGTGTGGCAGGCGCCGTACTGACTCCGGGGCGAAGCAGCTGTATCGACTCCGGTGCGAGGCGGTCGTAACAACCCCGCCCGACCCATCCAGTCCGTCCGTGAGTGACCCGTCCGCAGCAACCTGTCCCCCAGGCGTACGACTTGAACAGGCCAGGTGGCGGGCGGTCGGGTCAGGATCGCTGACATGGGCTCACCTCGCCGTCCCCCGTTGTTCGTTCCGGTGCTGCTGTGCGCGTTGGCGGTGCTGGCGGCGCGGGCCACGGCTGCCGACGGCGGATCGGGCGACGGCGCGTCCGGCGCGGAGACGGGCGCCGGTGACATGAGCGTCGGCGCTCAGGTGGCCCGGCTCTACGAGGACGCGGCGGTGGCGACGCGGCAGTACGAGGCGGGCCGGCTGCAGGCGGAGGTGCAGCGGGCGCGGGCGCAGCGGGCCGAGGAACTGCTGGACCGGGAGCGGCGGGAGATCGCCGTACTGCACGAGGACCTGGGCCGGATCGCGCGCGCCCAGTACCGCGACGGCGGGGGTCTGCCGATGGCCGCGCAGATCGTCCTCGCGAGCAGCACGGACGAGCTGATGCGTGGTCAGCATGTCTTCTCGCAGGTGAATCTGGCCGTCGGCAACGCGCTCGACAAGAGCCGTCGGGCCGAGGCGCGGCTCGCCGCCGACCGGACGAAGGCGGCGACGGCCTGGCGGACGCTGGAGCGGCGCAGCACCGAACTCGCCGCCGTGAAGGAGACCATCCAGAGCAGACTCGACGAGGCACGGGGCCAGTTGCAGGGCCAGGCGGACGTCTCGGTCGCGGCGGGCGCCTGCCGGGGCGCGGTCCGGCTCGACCAGCCCCGGACGCAGGTGACGGGCGCGTGGGTGACGCCCGTGGAGACCTACGAACTGTCCGCGGGCTTCGGCAGCGGCGGCGCCCGGTGGGCCAACCGGCACACCGGGCAGGACTTCGCGGTACCGATCGGGACGCCCGTGCGGGCGGCCGGCGCGGGACGGGTGGTGAAGGTGTCGTGCGGGGGAGCCTTCGGGATCGCAGTCGTGCTCGAACACCCGGGCGGCTACTACACGCAGTACGCCCATCTCGCCGCCGTCACCGTCGACCAGGGCCAGCGCGTGGCCGCCGGCCAGTGGATCGGCCAGTCCGGCACCTCCGGCAACTCCACCGGCCCGCACCTGCACTTCGAGGTACGCGTCACCCCGGAACTGGGCTCGGCGGTGGACCCGGTGCCGTGGCTGGCGGCGCGGGGGGTGCCGGTCGGCTGAGCAGCGGGGTGGGGGTGCCGGTGGGCCGAGCAGCCGCGGTCACGCCCGCATCCCTGCCGTATTCGCGAGCCAGAGCCGCCTACGGCAGCCGTTCCAGCAGCTCCTCGATCACGACCGCCACCCCGTCCTCGTTGTTGGCGACCGTCCGCCCCGAGGCCGCGGCGATCACGTCCGGGTGGGCGTTGCCCATCGCGTACGACCGGCCGGCCCAGGTGAGCATCTCCACGTCGTTGGGCATGTCACCGAAGGCGACGACCTCCTCGTGCGAGATCCCGCGCTCGGCGCAGCACAGGGCGAGCGTGCTGGCCTTGGAGACGTCGGGGCCGCTGATCTCCAGCAGGGCGCTGGGGCTGGAGCGGGTCACGTTGGCGCGGTCGCCGATTGCGAGCCGGGCCAGGGTGAGGAAGGCGTCCGGGTCGATTGTCGGGTGGTACGCGAGGATCTTCAGCACCGGCTCGTCGGCTCCCGGGGCGTCCGGCGCCAGGAGACGCTCGGCCGGCGCGAGGGTGTCCGGCGTCTCCATGTGCAGCTTGGGATAGTCGGGCTCCTGGTAGAAGCCGTACGTCTGCTCGACCGCGTACACCGTGCCCGGCGCCGCGTCCCGCAGCAGTCCTACGGCGTCCAGCGCGTTGTCCCGCGCCAGCTCCCGCACCTTCACGAACCGGTGGGCGCCGGGGCCGCCGTGCAGGTCGACCACGGCGGCGCCGTTGCCGCAGATCGCCAGGCCGTGGCCGTGGACGTGTTCGCTGACGACGTCCATCCAGCGGGCCGGGCGGCCGGTGACGAAGAAGACCTCGATGCCCGCCTCCTCAGCGGCGGCGAGGGCGGCGACGGTGCGCGGGGAGACCGATTTGTCGTCGCGCAGCAGGGTGCCGTCGAGATCGGTGGCTATGAGCCGCGGTGGGGCGGCGGATGCCGGGGTCTCGGGCTGTCGAGTCGCAGAGGTCACCGGCCCATTCTCCCGCATATGCGCGCACGCCCGTGCGGCGGAGTGCACAGATGAGACATAGATGACCCTCAGGTGAGGACTCGGGCGAGGCCTTGGGCGAGGCCTCGGGCGGGGTCAGCCCAGCTGGGCCGCCGCCTCCATGGCGATCTGCTCGAAGACCTTCTCGTCGGTGGCGAAGTCGGAGTCGGGGATCGGCCAGTGGATCACGAGCTCGGTGAAGCCGAGGTCCCGGTGGCGGCCCGCGAAGTCGACGAACGCGTCGAGGGAGGACAGCGGACGGGCGCGGTCCGGGGTGAAGCCGGTGAGCAGGATCTTGTCCAACTCGTCCGCGTCCCGGCCGAGCTCCGCGCAGGCGTCGGTGAGCCTGTCGAGCTGTCCGCGCAGGGCCCGCACAGACTGCTCCGGCGTGCCTTCCTCGTACAGCTTGGGGTCGCCGGTGGTCACCCATGCCTGTCCGTACCGGGCGGCGAGCCGCAGCCCGCGCGGGCCGGTCGCGGCCACCGCGAAGGGCAGCCGGGGGCGCTGCACACAGCCGGGGATGTTGCGCGCCTCGTGGGCCGAGTAGAAGTCGCCCTCGTAGGAGACGGAGTCCTCGGTGAGCAGCCGGTCGAGCAGCGGTACGAACTCGGCGAGCCGGTTGGCGCGCTCGCGCGGGGTCCAGGGTTCCTGGCCGAGCGCGGTGGCGTCGAAGCCGGTGCCGCCGGCGCCGATGCCCAGGGTGATCCGGCCGTCGGAGATGTCGTCGAGGGAGATCAGTTCCTTGGCGAGGGTCACCGGGTGCCGGAAGTTCGGCGAGGTGACCAGCGTGCCGAGCCGCACTCGCTCGGTCACGGCCGCGGCGGCGGTCAGCGTCGGCACGGCACCGAACCACGGGCCGTCGCGGAAGGTGCGCCAGGACAGGTGGTCGTAGGTGTAGGCGGTGTGGAAGCCGAGCTGCTCGGCCCGCTGCCAGGTCGCACGCCCGCCTTCGTGCCAGCGGAGGTACGGGAGGATCACGGTGCTCAGACGCAGACTCATGCGATCGAGCCTACGACCCCGCACCGACAACGGACGAAACGGGCACCGGACGCGGCACGCCCACCCGGCCGCTCCTCCCCGGCAGGGCTCAGTAACCCTCGGGAAACCGCAGATACTCCGCCGGTACCGCCTTCGTCAGCCACACCCCGTTCGCGCTGACCTGGAAGACGTGGCCGTCGCGGTGCATCGCGGCGGTGTCGACGGAGAGCACCACCGGGCGGCCGCGGCGGGCGCCGACGCGGGTGGCCGTCTCGCGGTCGGGTGAGAGGTGCACGTCGTGGCGGTTCATGGGCCGCAGGCCCTCGGCGCGGATCGCGTCCAGGTTGGCTGCCACGGTGCCGTGGTAGAGGTACGGCGGCGGGGTGGCCGGGGGCAGTCCGAGGTCGACCTCGACGCTGTGGCCCTGGCTGGCGCGGATCCGGGTGCCGTCGATCGCGAAGCGCTGCTTGTCGTTGGCGGCGACCACATGGTCCAGCTCGTCCCGGGTGAACCGGAACCCGTGCGCGGCGGCCGCGGCGATCAGTACGTCGATCTCGACCCAGCCCGCCTCGTCGAGGGTCAGTCCGATCCGCTCCGGCTGATGCCTCAGGTGCTTCGACAGGTACTTCGACACCTTCACGGTGCGTCGCTCGTCTTTGTCTCGTTCTTTATGTCTTTCTTCCATCCGGTCAGCATGACGGGAGAGACGTGCGTCACGCATTTTCTTTTGAAGAGAGGTTTGGTCCACAACCAACTGTAGTTATCCACAGGCTAATTGGCGGTTCTGTGGACAACTCCCGGTCCTGTCACAGCTGTTCGTCAAGATCAGCTGGGGGCCCGCCCCTTGGCATGAGCGCATCCAACCCCCTTGCCCGCACCTCCCGTTCAGCCGCCAACGCCACGAACTCACTCACCCGCTCCACCCCAACCAACCCCTCCACCGCCCGAATTGTCCCCTCGGGCAACACCACGGAGCGTGACGCGCCCCGCGACTCGACACCCGCCTCCTCCGCACCACCGTCCCCCAGTTGCCGACGCAGCTGCCGCACCGCCAACAGCCGCATCGCCCGGGCCAGTTCCGCGTCCACCGTCTGCTGCGCCAGGGGCCGCAGCCGCCGCACCAGCGAGGCCGCCTCGGCCGCGTCCGCGTCGCTCGGAAGACGTGATCCGTGCAGGTAGCGCGCGAAGACGTGCTCGGTGGTGAACTCCAGGAACCTGGCCGCGATGTGCTCGACCTGACCCCTCAACTCCCGCAGATGACCGGCGATCGCGGACAGCGGCACGCCCGCCTCGTACAACTCCACGGCCACGGCCAGCTCTTGGGGGCTCGGCACGAGGAAGGAGTCCGCGTCCCCCGGCACCGGCTCCAGCACCCCCAGCTCGACCGCGTCCGCGACCGCCGCGTCGTCCGGCGACCCGCCGAACCGCTCGTCGAGCTCGGCCCGCGAGATCCGTACCGCCTCCTCGTCGGTCCACGGACCGTCGACCTCGGCGACCAGCCCGAGCACCCCGCCCAGGCCCCGGCCGGCGTCCCAGGCGGCCAGCAACTCCTTGATGGAGGCCAGGGTGTAGCCGCGGTCGAGGAGGTCGGCGATCTGGCGCAGCCGGACGAGGTGGGCGTCGGAGTACAGGTTGGCCCGGCCGCGGCGCTCGGGGCGGGGGAGCAGGCCGCGGTCCTGGTAGGCGCGGATGGTGCGGACGGTGGCGCCGCTGACGTGCGCGAGGTCCTCTATGCGATAGCCGGCCGGGGCGCTCACGCCACCGACCTCGCCGCCGGTGACCTGCGCAGATACTCCACCGCCCGGCTCATCGAACCCTCCTGGGAGGGGTGGTAGGAGCGCCGCAGATAGCGGGGGATCGCCGCGCCGAGATCCCGCCACGCGGGCAACAGGCCTTTGCGTACGGCTCGTTCGTGCGCGACGAGGGAGTAGCGCAGTCGGCCCGCGAGCCGCGGGTCGTGGCGGATCAGGTAGGCCGATCCCCACAGCCACATGTAGAGCATCACGGGCGCGGTGACGGCCATGCCCGCGACGCGGAAGGCGTAACGGGGCGCGCCGGTGCCGCCGCAGTGCTGGAACATGTCGAAGGCGACCGCGCGGTGTTCGACCTCCTCGGCGCCGTGCCAGCGCAGCAGGTCGAGCATGACCTCGTCGGCTCCGGCCGCGTCCAGGGCCTCGGCGGCCAGGATCCAGTCGCCGAGCACCGCGGTGAACTGCTCGATCGCCGCGACCACCGAGAGCCGGAAGCGCAGCCACTCGCGCCGGGGGATCGGGACGCCGAGCGGCGGACGTTCACCGAGCAGCCGCTCGAAGAGGAAGTCGACGTACTTGGTGAAGTCCTCGGTGTCGAGGTGCTGCGCGGCCAGGTGATCCAGCACGTGCGAGTGCTGCACGCTGTGGGTGGCCTCCTGGCCCATGAACCCCTTGACGTCCACGAGCAGTTCGGGGTCCTTGATACGCGGCAGGCCCTCCTTGAAGACCTGCACGAACCACCGCTCCCCCGCCGGCAGCAGCAGATGCAGCACGTTGATGACATGGGTCGCGGTCGGCTCGCGCGGGATCCAGTGCAGGGGTGTGCGCGACCAGTCGAAGGACACCCGGCGCGGCGCGATCCGCCCGCTCACCGCAGCCGCTCCATCCGCGCGATCCGCCCGCTCACAGCAGCGACCCCATCTGCGAGACCCACACGCTCCGCCCGCTCACAGCGGCGGCTCCATCCGCGCGATCGCGCGCAGCGCACCCGGCGCGAACCGGCCGAGCAGCCGGGCGCCCCGCGCCTCCGGAGTGACCGCCACGACCGCCTCGTTGCGCACGACCGCCCGCACGATCGCGTCGGCGACCTTCTCCGGCGGGTAGTTGCGCAGCCCGTACAGGCGCGCCGACCGCTTCTGTCGCCGCTTCTCCTCGTCGGCGTCGACCCCGGTGAAGCGTGCGGTCGAGGTGATGTTGGTGTTGACGAAGCCGGGGCAGATGGCGCTCACCCCGATGCCCTGGCCCGCGAGTTCGGCGCGCAGGCACTCGCTGAGCATGAGCACGGCCGCCTTGGAGGTGCTGTAGGCGGGCAGCGCCCTGGAGGGCTGGTAGGCCGCCGCAGACGCGGTGTTGACGATGTGGCCGCCCTGGCCGCGCTCGGCCATCTGCTTGCCGAAGAGCCGGCAGCCGTGGATGACGCCCCACAGGTTGACGTCGAGGACCTTCTTCCAGTCCTCGGGGCTGGTGTCGAAGAAGGAGCCGGACAGGCCGATCCCGGCGTTGTTCACCAGCACGTCCACCACCCCGTACTCGGCGGCGACCTTCGCGGCGAGCTTCTCCATGGCCTGTTCGTCGGAGACGTCGGTGGTCTCGGCCCAGGCGCGCGGGGCGCCGAGCAGCCGGGACAGTTCGGCGGTGCGCTCCGCGGCCTCCTGGTCGCGGTCGACGGCGATCACGCGCGCGCCGTTCTCGGCGAACGCGAACGCCGTGGCCCGTCCGATGCCGCTGCCGGCGCCGGTGACCAGCACGAGCTGCCCGCCGAAGCGGTCGGCGTACTTGCCGTCGGCCTTCACCTGGGTCCTGCCGCCCGCCGCGCTCTCCGTGCTCGTCACGAACTCTCCGATCCAGGCGGCCAGTTGGTCGGGCCGGGTGCGCGGGATCCAGTGTTTGGCCGGGATCGTGCGCCGGGTCAACCGGGGTGCCCACTCCTCCAGTTCGTCGTAGAGCCGCTCGGACAGGAACGCGTCCCCCAGCGGCGTGATGAGCTGCACGGGCGCGTGCGCGTAGGCGTCGGGGCGGGGCCTGCGCAGCCGGGCGCGGACGTTGTCCCGGTACAGCCACGCCCCGTGGGCCGCGTCCTGGGGCAGCGAGGAGGTCGGGTAGGCGCCGCGGGGCACCTTCTCGACGCGCTCCAGGATGCGCGGCCAGCGCTTGCCGAGGGGGCCGCGCCAGGCCAGTTCGGGCAGCACGGGCGTGTGCAGCAGGTACACGTACCAGGACTTGGCGCCCTGGCCCAGGAGTTGGCCGACCCGGCGCGGGGTGGGCTTGCGCAGGCGCTTGTTGATCCAGTGCCCGAAGTGGTCGAGGGAGGGCCCGGACATCGAGGTGAAGGAGGCGATGCGGCCCTCGGTGCGTCCGACGGTGACGAACTCCCAGGACTGCACCGAGCCCCAGTCGTGCCCGACCAGGTGCACCGGCTTGTCGGGGCTGACCGTGTCGATCACCGCGAGGAAGTCGTCGGTGAGCTTCTCCAGGGTGAAGCCCCCGCGCAGCGGCTGCGGCGCGGTCGACCGGCCGTGGCCGCGGACGTCGTAGAGGACGACATGGAAGCGTTCGGAGAGCCGGGCGGCGACCTCGGACCACACCTCCTTGCTGTCCGGGTAGCCGTGCACCAGGACCACCGTCGGCCGCCCGGGGTCCCCCAGCTCGGCGACGCACAGGTCGACGTCGCCGGTCAGTACCCGGCGCTCGCGCGCGCCCTGGAGCACCTCCGCCTCCGTCTGCCCGAGGTCCGCCGCCGTGCCCTTGTTGCCGGGCTTCCTCGCCACCGTCATTTCTCCTCCGCCCAGCGCCGCACGTGCGGCAGATCGTCGTCCAGCCAGAAGGCGCTCTCCTGGGGATCCGTCGAGTCGGTGACGACGAGGATCTCCTCGAACTTGGCGCCCGTGCCCCGGAATCCGAGGTGGGGTTCGACCGCCCACAGGCCCGGCTGCGGCGGGTGGTCGGAGAAGCGGTACGGCGACCACAGCGGGGACCAGCCGTCCCGGTGGCCGTGCAGGGCGTCGCTCGCCAGGCCCTTGAGGGACTGGGTGCCGAACCCGAACAGGTGCGGTGAGAAACGGCGTTGCTTGACCTGGTCGACCTTGTGGGCGATCACGCCGAAGGGGTAGGCGCGGTGCCGGTTGGCGTAGCCCTGGCGGACCATGAGGCGGTCCACGTCCTCGTAGATCGTGCGCAGCGGGCGCTTCTCGCGGACCTCGCGCAGGATCAGCTCGCGGTGCGCCTCCAGGTCGGCCATGAGCCGGTCCTGCACCGGGTTCGCGCCGAGGGAGCCCGAGTAGCCGATGTCGGCCGTGTAGCCCTCGTACACCGGAGCCATGTCGAGGATGAACGGCATGCCGGGCTCCAGGCGGCGGTCGGTGGGGAAGAACTGGAGCGGGACGCGGAAGTTCACGAACGCCGTGCGGTCGCCGAACCAGGCGAAGGGTAGGTGGAACCAGTCCTTGACTCCCCGCGCGCGCAGCCACTCGCGCTGCATCCGCGCGGCCTGCCGCTCCGACACGCCCGGCTCCAGGCGGGCCGCGACCGCCTCCGCGCACTCGTACGCGAGCTGCTGGACCTGCCTGAACCCCCGCAATCGCGCGGAGAGTTCGCCCGTCACCGCCGTCGTCATGCCGACCCCGCCCCACCGTCTCCATCGACTGCGCTACGTGTCCGTAACTTGACACCAGCGAATGTGACAGTAGTTAGAGGCTGCGTCAATAGGCGGGCTCCGGGCTGTGGACAACCTCGCGTTGTGGATAACTCTGCGTAGCTCTCAGGTAGGGGTATCCCCTAAGGATCCGTACATCTGGAGTGTGAGACGAAGACAGCTCTTCGGTCTGACGACCGACGTGGTCCGCGTCACTACCTTCTTAAACGTGACTGTGATCGCGACCGAAAGCCTGAGCAAGCGGTTCCCCAGGGTGACCGCGCTTGACCGGCTGTCCGTCGACGTCGGGCCCGGTGTGACCGGGCTCGTCGGCGCGAACGGAGCCGGCAAGTCCACGTTGATCAAGATCCTTCTGGGTCTGTCCCCCGCCACCGAGGGCCGTGCCGAAGTGCTCGGTCTCGACGTCGCGACCAAGGGAGCCGCCATCCGCGAGCGGGTCGGCTACATGCCGGAGCACGACTGCCTGCCGCCGGACGTGTCGGCGACCGAGTTCGTCGTGCACATGGCCCGCATGTCCGGCCTGCCGCCGGCCGCCGCGCGAGAGCGCACCGCGGACACGCTGCGGCACGTCGGCCTCTACGAGGAGCGGTACCGCCCCATCGGCGGCTACTCCACCGGCATGAAGCAGCGCGTGAAGCTGGCCCAGGCCCTGGTCCACGACCCGCAGCTGGTCTTCCTGGACGAGCCGACCAACGGCCTCGACCCGGTCGGCCGCGACGAGATGCTCGGCCTCATCCGCCGTATCCACACCGACTTCGGCATCTCCGTCCTGGTCACCTCCCACCTGCTGGGCGAACTGGAGCGCACCTGCGACCACGTGATCGTGGTCGACGGCGGCAAGCTGCTGCGCTCCAGCTCCACCACGGACTTCACCCAGATCACCACCACCCTCGCCGTCGAGGTCACCGACTCCGACACGCACCCGGACGGCACGCGCGTGGTGCGCGACGCGCTCCACGCGCGCGGGGTCGAGGTCCTGGACGGCACCAACGGCCTGCCCGGCGCCGGCCACGTCCTGCTGCTGACCGCACAGGGCGAGGAGACGTACGACGTGGTCCGCGACATCGTCGCCGACCTCGGACTCGGCCTGGTGCGCATGGAGCAGCGCCGGCACCACATCTCCGAGGTCTTCACGAACGAGGCCGACGAGCATGAGCAGCGGAAGGAGGCGGTCGGCCATGGCAGTTGAGCAGCCCCTCCAGACATCCGTACCGGCCCCGGGTGACCAGACCCGAATCCACAACATCGGTTACCGCAACTACGACGGCCCGCGCCTGGGCCGTTCCTACGCCACCCGCTCGCTGTACTCGCAGTCCCTGCGCGGCTCCTACGGCCTGGGCCGTTCGGTCAAGTCCAAGGTGCTGCCGATGCTGCTCTTCGTGGTGATCTGCGTGCCCGCGGCCATCATGGTCGCCGTCGCGGTCGCCACCAAGGCCAAGGACCTCCCGGTCGACTACACGCGCTACGCGATCATCATGCAGGCCGTCATCAGCCTGTACGTCGCCTCCCAGGCGCCCCAGTCCGTCTCGCGCGACCTGCGCTTCAAGACCGTGCCGCTGTACTTCTCGCGGCCGATCGAGACCGCCGACTACGTGCGCGCCAAGTACGCGGCGCTGGCCTCCGCGATGTTCATCCTGACCGCGGCCCCGCTGCTCGTCCTCTATGTGGGCGCACTGCTGGCCAAACTCGACTTCGCCGACCAGACCAAGGGGTTCGCCCAGGGGCTCGTCTCCGTGGCGCTGCTCTCGCTGCTCTTCGCCGGCATCGGCCTGGTCATCGCCTCGATCACCCCGCGGCGCGGCTTCGGCATCGCGGCCGTCATCGCCGTGATGACGATCTCCTACGGCGCGGTCTCCACCCTCCAGGCGATCGCCGAGACGCAGGACAGCACCGGCGCCATCCCGTGGATGGGCCTCTTCTCGCCCGTCACGCTCATCGACGGCGTGCAATCGGCCTTCCTGGGCGCGGAGTCGGCCTTCCCCGGCGCCGTGGGACCCAGCAACGGTGAGGGCGTGGTCTACGTCCTCGTCCTCCTGGGCCTGATCGCCGCGTGCTACGGCCTCCTGATGCGCCGCTACCGAAAGGTCGGACTGTGACCACGCTCTCCATCGACCACGTCTCCCGCTGGTTCGGCAACGTGGTCGCCGTCAACGACGTCACCATGACCATCGGTCCCGGCGTCACCGGCCTGCTCGGCCCCAACGGCGCCGGCAAGTCCACCCTGATCAACATGATGGGCGGCTTCCTGGCCCCCTCCACCGGCACCGTCACCCTCGACGGCGAGCAGGTCTGGCGCAACGAACAGATCTACAAGCACATCGGCATCGTCCCCGAGCGCGAGGCGATGTACGACTTCCTCACGGGACGCGAATTCGTCGTCGCCAACGCCGAGTTGCACGGCCTCGGCGCCAAGGCAGCCCAGAAGGCCCTGGCCACGGTCGAGATGGAGTACGCGCAGGACCGCAAGATCTCGACGTACTCCAAGGGCATGCGCCAGCGCGTGAAGATGGCGAGCGCCCTGGTGCACGACCCCTCGCTCCTCCTGCTCGACGAACCTTTCAACGGCATGGACCCGCGCCAGCGCATGCAACTGATGGACCTGCTGCGGAAGATGGGCGACGAGGGCCGCACGGTGCTCTTCTCGTCCCACATCCTCGAAGAGGTCGAGCAGCTCGCCTGGCACATCGAGGTCGTCGTCGCCGGGCGGCACGCGGCCAGCGGCGACTTCCGCAAGATCCGCCGCCTGATGACCGACCGCCCGCACCGCTACCTGGTGCGCTCCAGCGACGACCGCGCCCTCGCGGCCGCCCTGATCGCCGACCCGTCGACCGCCGGCATCGAAGTCGACCTGGCCGAGGGCGCGTTGCGCATCCAGGCCGTCGACTTCGGCCGGTTCACGGCCCTGCTGCCCAAGGTGGCCAGGGACCACGGCATCCGGCTGCTCACGGTCTCGCCGTCCGACGAGTCGCTCGAATCCGTCTTCTCGTATCTCGTCGCGGCGTAGGAGGCCAAGAGATGTACGACCCCACAGTCGCCCGACTCACCTACCGGGCCCTGCTCGGCCGCCGCCGGGCCCTCATCCTGGGCGCCCTGCCGCTGCTGCTGATCGTGATCTCGGTCGTCGTCCGCGCCCTCGCGGGAGCCGACGACCAGACCGCCTCCGACCTGCTCGGCGGGCTCGCGCTGGCCACGATGGTGCCGATCATCGGCGTCATCGCGGGCACCGGCGCGATCGGCCCGGAGATCGACGACGGCTCCGTCGTCTACCTCCTGTCCAAGCCCCTGAAGCGCCCCACGATCATCTTCACGAAGCTCATCGTGGCGATCGGCGTGACGATGGTGTTCTCGGCCCTGCCGACGCTCATCGCGGGCTTCATCCTCAACGGCAACGGCCAGCAGATCGCCGTCGCCTACACGGTGGCCGCGCTCGTCGCCTCGATCGCGTACGCGTCGATGTTCCTGCTGCTCGGCACGGTGTCCCGGCACGCGGTGGTCTTCGGCCTGGTCTACGCCCTGGTCTGGGAGGCCCTGTTCGGCTCCCTGGTCTCCGGCGCCCGCACCCTGAGCGTCCAGCAGTGGTCGCTCGCCGTCGCCCACAAGGTGGCCGGCGGCGACCTGGTCACCTCGGACGTCGGACTGACCACAGCGGTCGTCCTGCTGATCGTGGTGACGGTCCTCGCGACCTGGTACGCCGGCCAGAAGCTGCGCACGCTGACCCTCGCCGGCGAGGAGTGACCCGACAGACAGACCCTGTGCCCGGACAGCTCCGGATCTTGACGGAGGCTTCACCTCTGTCCGGGCACACTGGGGTAAAGGGGACGGACGGCTAGGAGGAACGGGGATGGCGGACGAGGCCTCGCAGTACGGGGACGGCGCCTGGGACGACCTTGTCCTGGACGATGACTTCATAAGGTCCGCGGAGACGTCCGAGCCGTCCGCCCGGGCCCGTATGCTCGCCGCGCGCTGGCGCCGGGAGGAGCCCGAGCCGCAGCCCTGGCGCTCCGACGAGCCGCCGGCGGGCTGGTTCTTCAGCAAGAGCCGTCGACGCAAGTGGCGCCGCCGGTAGGGCGCTGGTCGGCGCGGTGGTTCGCTGATTTATTCGGTGGCGCCCAACTCGTTCTCCCGGCACAGTGGTTGTCGTCCACCACAAGCTGGGAGAGGAGCCGGACGATGTCCATGCACGACAGTACGTCCAGCTCCCGACAGGGCAGTTCACGGCGGACTCCGGTGTAGTTACCCCACCGTCGAGTCCACCCCACCCGAACTGTCCGGGGCGGCCGCTTCGAGCACGCGACGTCGCTCTCGCGTGGGCCGCCTTCCCGGAGGATTGGCCGAGTGGAAAGGCACCGGCTTGCTAAGCCGTGGTCGGGCTTGAAAGGCCCGCGCACGTTCGATCCGTGCATCCTCCGCAAGACGCATCACTGAAGACCAAGGCTGACTGGTCCCACCCAGGGGCGCGGGGAACTGCGCGACCAGCCCCCACCGGCGCGCAGCATCCGACGACCTCAAGCCAGCAGTCGCTCCAGGACCACCGCAATACCGTCCTCCTCATTGGAAGACGTCACCTCGTCCGCCACGGCCTTCAGCTCCTCATGGGCGTTGGCCATCGCCACTCCCCGAGCCGCCCAGGCGAACATCGCGATGTCGTTCGGCATATCGCCGAAGGCGATCGTCTCCGCGGCCTTGATGCCGAGACGCCGGGCCGCCAATGACAACCCCGTCG
The DNA here is from genome assembly GCF_053599215.1 of Streptomyces sp. NPDC001002. Lineage (NCBI taxonomy): Bacteria > Bacillati > Actinomycetota > Actinomycetes > Kitasatosporales > Streptomycetaceae > Streptomyces > Streptomyces sp. NPDC001002. The sequence continues at coordinate 29,130 of NZ_JBSFLV010000027.1, forward strand.
CCTTCGACAACCCCAGCGGCAACAGCTCGACGATCCCCTCACCGGCCATCGCCACCGTGACGAAACCGCCGGCGGCAAGCGTTGCCGCCGCGGCCAGTTCGTCGTCCGTGAGGGTCGCGTGCTGGATGTAGATCTTGTTCAGCGGCGCCGCCCACAGCTCCGAGACGTCCGAGAGCGGGGTCGAGGGCAGCGAGCCCGTCACTGTGTAGCCGTCGCCGACCAGCACATCGCCGTCCAGCCCGTCCCGGCTCGCCGCCAGATACAGCGGACCGACCTCCGCCTCGATCTTGGCCAGGGCCACCGCCGCCAGCTGCCGGTCCAGCGTCACCGAGGTCAGCAGGCGGTGCGCGCCGGCGTCGTAGACCTGTGCGCCCTGGCCGCAGACCGCGAGACCCTCGTAGCCGAGGTCGTCGAGGATGTGCCGGGTCCAGGGGACCGCGCGGCCGGTCACCACGATGTGCGCGGCGCCGGCCTCCGTGGCCGCCGCGAGGGCGGCACGGGTGCGCGGGGAGACCGACTCGTCGGAGCGCAGCAGCGTCCCGTCGAGATCGGTCGCGATCAGCTTGTACGGGAAGCCGGTGCTCACTTGGCGACCGGCTCCAGCAGCTCCCGGCCGCCGAGGTACGGGCGCAGCACCTCGGGCACGCGCACGGAGCCGTCGGCCAGCTGGTGGTTCTCCAGGATCGCCACGATCGTGCGCGGTACGGCGCACAGCGTGCCGTTCAGCGTCGCCAGCGGCTGCACCTTCTTGCCGTCGCGCATGCGGACGGACAGCCGGCGGGCCTGGAAGCCGTCGCAGTTGGAGGCCGAGGTCAGCTCGCGGTACTTGCCCTGGGTCGGGATCCACGCCTCGCAGTCGAACTTGCGGGACGCCGACGCGCCGAGGTCGCCCGAGGCCACGTCGATGACCTGGAAGGGCAGCTCAAGGCCGTCCAGCCACTGCTTCTCCCAGTCCAGGAGCCGCTTGTGCTCGTTCTCCGCGTCCGCCGGGTCGACGTACGAGAACATCTCGACCTTGTCGAACTGGTGCACGCGGAAGATGCCGCGGGTGTCCTTGCCGTAGGTGCCGGCCTCGCGGCGGAAGCAGGGCGAGAAGCCCGCGTAGCGCATCGGCAGTTTGTCGGCGTCGAGGATCTCGTCCATGTGGTACGCGGCGAGGGGCACCTCGGAGGTGCCGACCAGGTAGAAGTCGTCCTTCTCCAGGTGGTACACGTTCTCCGCGGCCTGGCCGAGGAAGCCGGTGCCCTCCATGGCGCGCGGGCGGACCAGCGCGGGGGTCAGCATCGGGGTGAAGCCGGCCTCGGTGGCCTGCGCGATCGCCGCGTTGACGAGGGCCAGCTCCAGGAGCGCGCCGACGCCGGTCAGGTAGTAGAAGCGCGAGCCCGACACCTTGGCGCCGCGCTCGACGTCGATGGCGCCCAGCGCCTCGCCGAGCTCCAGGTGGTCCTTGGGCTCGAAGCCCTCGGCGGCGAAGTCGCGGATCGTGCCGTGCGTCTCCAGGACGACGAAGTCCTCCTCGCCGCCGACCGGGACGTCGGGGTGGACGAGGTTGCCGAGCTGCATGGCGAGACGCTTGGTCTCCTCGTCGGCTTCGTGCTGCTCCGCGTCGGCCGCCTTGACGTCGGCGGCGAGCTGGCCCGTCTTCTTGAGCAGCTCGGCCTTCTCGTCGCCGGAGGCCTTGGGGATGAGCTTGCCGAGCGCCTTCTGCTCGGAACGCAGCTCGTCGAAGCGGACGCCGGACGACCTGCGCCGCTCGTCGGCGGACAGGAGGGAGTCGACGAGCGCGACGTCCTCTCCACGGGCGCGCTGGGACGCGCGCACACGGTCGGGGTCCTCACGAAGCAGGCGAAGGTCAATCACGCGGTCAAGGCTACCGGTGCGGGGATACGCCTCACGACTCACTATTCGCTACTGCCCCGAAGCCGCACCGAATAGCGGCCTACGTTCCGTTATGAGGCAATTGCGAAACGTGTCAATAAAGCGCGTCTCACTCCCCGGGACGGGGCAGGCGCGGGGCGCCGCGTTGACTCGATTTCCTTGTGGGGAACGGGATTTGAGGCGGCCGTTGTCCACAGGGAGACACCCTCTCCGCAGAGTTATCCACAGGGTGTGTGGTGGATCTGTGGATTTCGGAATCGATCACTCCGAAACCCGCTCGTCACACCCGAGTTTCAGCGGTCAAACCCGCCCTTACCACTACTTTCGAGTGGAAAGGGGTCGCCCCAAAGAGTTGCCTAATGGAAAAGAGTGGACGAACGGTGATGTGCGCGCCGGTGGACGCCGTAGACAGCTGGAGGCCGATTTGTCGACAAGGTAGTGCTCCGCTGTCGACTTGTCCCCAGGTCGAGAAGCGGACCTGTGGATAACTCCTGTGGATAACTAAAATCTGCAGGTAGGACCGGCCGGACACACGTGTGGAAACCCGCGCCCCAGAAGGGACCGTCCGCCTCAGAAACGTCCGTCCTGGCACCGCGCCACCCAGTCGGACGCGGAGACGAACTCCTCGTCCGAGGTCCCCGGTCGTGGCGCGCTCACGTCCTCGACACCGGCGTTCGCACGCGGGTACGAGCCCAGGAAGCGCACCTCCAGGCAGATCCGCTTCAGCCCCATCAGGGTCTCGGCCACCCGGCGGTCGGAGATGTGGCCCTCGGCGTCGATGCAGAAGCAGTAGTTGCCGATGCCGGCGCCGGTGGGGCGGGACTGGAGCAGCATCAGGTTGACCCCGCGGGCGGCGAACTCGCCCAGCAGGTCGCGCAGTCCACCGGGGTGGTCGTCGCGCTGCCACAGCACGACGGACGTCTTGTCGGCGCCGGTCGGCGCGGCGGGCCGGGCGGGCCTGCCCACCAGCACGAACCGCGTCTGCGCGTTCTCGGCGTCGTGGATGTTGGTCTCAAGGGCTTCCAGGCCGTACCGGGCGGCGGCGAACTCACCCGCGAAGGCGGCGTCGTACTGGCCCTCCTGGACCAGCCGGGCCGCGTCCGCGTTCGAGGCGGCCGACTCCCACAGCGCGTCCGGGAGGTTCGCCTTCAGCCAGTTGCGCACCTGCGGCTGGGCGGCCGGGTGCGCGGAGACCGTCTTGATGTCCGAGATCTTCGTGCCCGGCCTGACCAGCAGCGCGAAGGTGATCGACAGCAGCACCTCGCGGTAGATCATCAGCGGCGCGCCCGCGACCAGCTCGTCGAGGGTCGTCGTGATGCCGCCCTCGACGGAGTTCTCGATCGGCACGAAGGCGGCCTCGGCCTCGCCGGCGCGGACCGCGTCCAGCGCGGACTGCACGGACACGTACGGGATCAGCTCCCGGGTGGCCGTCTCCGGAAGCGTGCGCAGGGCGACTTCGGTGAAGGTGCCCTCGGGGCCGAGATAGGCATAGCTAGCTGGCATGACCTCACCCTAATGGCCCTTGCGGGGGCGCCGTGCGCGTGTCTCACGACCGGGTGAATCAGCGTGACCTCAGCTCTCCAGCAGCCGTTGCCCCACGTACTCGCCGGTCGCCGCCCCGCCCGGCACCGCGAAGAGCCCGCTGGCCTCGTGCCGGATGTACTTCGACAGGGCGTCGCCGCGGTCGAGCTTGCGCTGGAGCGGCACGAAGCCGCGCAGCGGATCGGCCTGCCAGCACACGAAGAGCAGCCCGGCGTCCGGGACCCCGTCCGCCTCGAAGCCGTCGTGGTACGAGAACGGGCGCCGCAGGATCGCCGCCCCGCCGTTCTGGTCGGGCCGGGTGATCCGGGCGTGCGCGTTCACCGGGACGACCAACTCGCCCTTGGCGTCGGTCTTCTCCAGGTCCATCGCGGTCGTCTCGGTGCCCCCGGTCAGCGCCGCCCCGTCGGACTTGCGGCGCCCGACCACGTTCTCCTGGGCGGTGAGCGAGAGCTTCTCCCAGTCGTCGAGGAGCATGCGGATCCGGCGTACGACGGCGTAGGAGCCGTTCGCCATCCACGACGGGTCCTTCGCGCCGGACGCGGGCACGAAGATGCGCCGGTCGAAGTCGGACTCGGTCGGCTTGGGATTGCGGGTGCCGTCGAGCTGGCCCATGAGGTTGCGGGCGGTCATGCGGTGGGCCGTGGCGCCCGGGGTCCGGTTGAAGCCGTTCATCTGCCAGCGGATCCGGGCCGCACTGCCCGCGTCCTTCTGGATCGCGCGCAGGGCGTGGAAGGCGACCAGGGCGTCGTCGGCGCCGATCTGCACCCACAGGTCGCCGTCGCTGCGCGCCTTGTCGAGCTGGTCGGAGGAGAAGTCGGGCAGTGGGTCGAGGGAGACCGGGCGCTGCTTCTCCAGTCCGGTGCGGGCGAAGAAGCTGTGTCCGAAGCCGAAGGTCACCGTCAGCGAGGACGGGCCGGCGTCCCGGGCCACGTCCGTGTCGTCGTGCGTCGCCGCCTCGCCCGCCATGAGCCGCTCGGCAGTCGCCGACCAGCGGCGCAGCAGCGCGGCGGCCTCCTTGCGGCCCGCGCCCGCCGCCAGGTCGAAGGCGACGAGGTGGCCGCGCGCCTGGAGGCCCTCGGTGATGCCGGGCTGATGTTTCCCGTGAAACATCGCCCGGTCGCTGCCGAGCGAGGTGAGCGGGGTCGCCCCGGCGGGCGCGGCGGCATAGCCCACGCCCGCGCCGGCCGCGCCGAGCACGAGCCCGGTCGCGCCGGCGGTACCGAGCAGGGCGCGTCGCGAAACGCCCTTCCCAGGGGTGGCGTTCTCGGAATCGCCCCCCTTGTTGCCCTCCTTGAGGACGACGTTTCCGGAATCGGCCTCCTTGAGGACGACGTTTTCGGAAACGGCCTCCTCGGGGGTGGCCTTGGCGGTGCGGGCCTCGGGGACGGACTGGTCGGTCATGGTGCGGTTCAGCCGATCTGAGCGTTCTTGGAGACGGTCACCTGGTCGATGTCGGAGGTGCGCACGGTCACGGCGACCTTCCAGTCGCCGGCCATCGGGATCTGCACCCCGCTCGCCGACCAGTGTCCGGTGGAGACGCGGTCCGGGGCGACCGGCAGCGGCCCGATCTTCTTCGCCTCCAGGGTGAAGGCGACCTTGACCTCGGGGATGTCGAAGGCGCGGCCGTTGGGCCGGGTGACGTAGACGTGCATCTCGTTGCCGCCCACGCGCGCGGGGTCGAAGTCGACCGACACGACACCCTTGCCGTCCGTGCCGCCGGTGTCGAACGACATGGTGAGTGTCAGCGCCCCGGAGGACGAGTCCGACGAAGAAGAGGAGGAAGACGACGCGGCGGTAGCGGCCTTGGCGTCCTCCTCGGTGCGCCCGGGCTCGGTCTGCGTCAACACCGTGGTGACGGCGAGCAGCACGACGGCCACACCCGCCTCGGCGAGTACGGACCTGCGCAGCCCGAAGCGCCGCGGATCGGCGTCCCGTTGCCGCTTCTGCAGCGCGGTGGCGACGGCGGCCTTCTGGCGGGCGAGCTGAGCGGCACGCTTGGAGCCGGAGGCGGCCTTCGAGCCACCGGAACCGGAACCAGAACCAGAACCCTTGGCACCCTTCCCGCCTGCCGCGGACGTCGAGCTCGCCTTGGCGGCGGCCGTACCGGCTCGTGCGGCGGCCGGCTCCTTCTCGCCGAGCACGCCTTCATCGGCCGTGACGGTTTCCGTGTCCGACTTCGTGCCCGTGACGGCCGTCCCCGCCAACTGCCCCGTCCACCGTCGCGAGATGAACGCGATCCCGACCAGCACCGCCACGAGCCCGATCTTGACCAGCAGCAGCTGTCCGTACCCCGTGTCGGTGAAGGCCGCCCAGGAGCCGAGCTGGCGCCAGGACTGGTAGATGCCGGTCGCGACGACCGCGACGACGCTGCCGAAGGCGACCTGGGAGAAACGGCGTACGGCCGAGGCCTCGATCGGGACCTCCGACCGGTACAGCGCGACGAGCAGCGCGGAGAGCCCGCCCAGCCAGGTGGCGACGGCCAGCAGGTGGATGACGTCGACCGGCATCGCGATGCCCGGCTGGAGGCCGGTCGAGGCGTGCTCGGCCAGCGCCCAGCTCGCCGCGAGCCCGGCGGCCACCACGGACCCGCCGATCGCGAGCCCGAAGGTCAGGTCCTGCTTCTCCTCGTCCTCCCGCTTCTCGTACGCCCCGAAGAGCACCGCGATGAAGAGGGCCGCCGCGGCGAGCAGCAGCAGCCGGGAGATCAGGGCCGCGCCCGTCTTGGTCTGCAGCACCTGCCCGAGCAGGTTCAGGTCGAAGATCGCGCCGACCTTGCCGGAACTGGTGTAGGAGCCGCGCAGGAGCAGTAGCAGAAGGGTGGACGCGGTGATCGTCAGCCACCCGGAGACCACCAGGCGCTGCACGGGCCGTACCCCGGCCCCGCGCTGCCAGCAGGCCAGCACGAAGGCGCCGCCGCCGACCATGAGGATGAAACCGGCGTACGACATGTACCGCCCGAAGCCGTACAGCCAGCCGACGATGCCGCCGCCGACGGTCTCGTCGGAGACCGAGACGGTGGTCGTCGAGGGGGCGCCGATGGAGAAGGTGAAGGCGCCGGCGACGGGGTGGCTGTCGGCCGAGACGACCTGCCAGGACACCGTGTAGGTGCCGTCGGGCAGGCCGCTGTGCAGCGGGACGGCGTACGTCGTGCCGCTGGTCTCGGTCGGTTTGCCGGTGTCGACGCGTTTGCCCTTGGGGTCCAGGACGCGCAGGGAGTCGCTGGAGGTGGCCACCTTCTCGGAGAAGGTGAGCGTGACCGCGGTGGGCGCCTTGTCGACCACCACCCCCTGTGCGGGGTCGCTGCCGGTCAGCGCGGCGTGTGCGGAGGCCGGCCCGGCGCCGGCGAGCAGCGCGCCGAAGACGGCCAGGATCAGCAGCACCAGCGTGCGCGTGCGGCGGGGGGTGATGGTCGGTGTCACGGTCGTGCCTCCCTCAGTGGCCGGTCGCAGGGTTGTACGTGGCCGACTTCACCGGCATCTCGACCGTGATCGGGCCGGATTTGGCGAAGTGCAGTTCGACGGTCACGTTCTCGCCCTGCTTCGGCTTCCGCTTCAGCTTCTCGAACATCAGGTGATTACCGCCGCTCTTGAACACGAGTTGACCGTGTGCGGGCACATCGAGGGACTTGACCTCCTCCATGGTCTGCCCGACCGTCTCGTGCACGGAGACGCTGCCCGCGGCGGCGCTGGTGACCGAGGTCAGCTCGTCCTTCGCGCCGCCCTTGTTGGCGATGGTCAGGAAACCGGCCGCCATGTCCGAGACCGGCTGGGGCATGTACGAGGAGCTGACGGACAGTTCGGCCTTGCCGTCGCCGGAGCCTCCGCATCCCGTGAGGACGACCGCCCCCACCACGACGGCGACCGGCAGGGCGAGGTGCCTCACGGGTTCTCCCCCTTGATCAGCTTGGGGAGGTCCTTGGTGTAGTCGTCGACGGTCGCGTCCTCGCCGTACAGGACGTAACCGCCGTTCGTCTTCGGCGAGAAGGCGATGACCTGGGTGCCGTGCACCGAGACGACCTTGCCGGTCTTCTTGTCCTTGTGGGTCGGCTCGATGGAGATGCCCATGGTGCGGGCGCCGGCCTGGATGGTGGCGAAGTCGCCGGTCAGGCCGACGATCTGGGAGTCGATTCCCTTGAGCCACTTGCCGAGTTCGGCCGGGGTGTCACGGCCCGGGTCGGTGGTCACGAACACGATCCGCAGCTTGTCCTGCTCCGCCTTGGACAACTGCTTCTTGGCGACGGCGAGGTTGTTCATCGTCAGCGGGCAGATGTCGGGGCAGTGGGTGTAGCCGAAGTAGATCAGCGTCGGCCGGCCCGCGGTCTCCTTGCGGAGGTCGTACTTCTCGCCCTTGGTGTCGGTCAGGACGAGGTCCGGCTTCTCGAACGGCTTGTCGAGCACGGTCGCGGCCTTCTGCGAGGTGTCCTCGGAGACCACGGCGACCGGTGAGTTGTCGCTTCCGCCGCTGCCGCAGGCGGAGAGAGTGAAGGAGGCGGCAGCGAGCAGCGCGGCCGCGGCGAACGTCTTCTTGCGCATAGAAAAATGTCCCAGATGTGAGAGCACCGCCGTGCACCGGGGTCGCGCGGACCCCGGTGCACGCGGACCGGAGTGGGCCTCAGGCGTTGGTACGCCGACGGCCGGCCAGCACGCCGTACGCCACGCCCAGCGCGCCCACCACGATGCCCACGACGCCGAGCACGCGCGCGGTGGTGTCACTGCTGTCGGTGTCCGAGGCGGTGGTCTCGGCGGCCGTCTTCTCGGTCGCCTCGGTGTCGTCGGAGGCGTCCTCGGCGGTCGTCGAGCCGTGGTGGTCCTCGGTGGCGGCCGAGAGGGCGAGCACCGGGGCCGGGTTCTCCGGCTCCTCCTGGCCGTCCTCCTGGACCTCGATCCAGCGCACGACCTCCTTGTTGGAGTACGTCTGGATCGCCTTGAAGACCAGTTCGTCGGCGTCCTCGGGCAGCGCGCCCACGGAGACCGGGAACTTCTGGAAGTAGCCGGGCTCGACGCCCTTGCCCGTGGCGGTCCAGGTGATCTTGGAGACCGCCTCGCTGATCTTCTCGCCGTGCATCTCAAGGGGCTTGGCCAGCTTGGCCTTGGTGACCTGGATCTTCCAGCCGGCCATCGGCTCCGGCATCGCCGAGGCCAACGGGTGGTCGGTCGGGAAGGAGACCTCCAGCTTGGTCGTGGAGGCGTCGTCGCGCTCGTTGGGGACCTTGAAGTCCACGACGGCGTAACCGCCCTTGGCGGCGGCACCTTCGGCGGCCACGCTGACGTGCGCGAACGCGGGCGAGGACAGGACGACTACGGCAGCGGCGGCGACGGCGCCGGTGGCGGCGAGACGAGAAGCCTTCATGGCAGGGAGCACTCCACTTCGAGTGTGGTTCCGGTGATCCGGATGGTCTGAGGGGCGCGGGTGCCGAACGGGCACGCACGCGTGTGCCGCACGACGGCGGCCCCTCTCCGGTCCCGATGGATGTCCCCAGGGACGCATCCAGCCGGATGTCTCCCGCTGGATACGGAGTGGCGGTCGCGTCGCGTCAGGCGGCGAGGGCGAGAGCGCGTGCGTCGGCGGCCGGCGGACCGCGCCTGATCACCGTGTGCTGGAGCGCGGCGGTATGCGGCCGGGGCGGCGCGAGCAGGGCGGTGCGCGGCGGCCCCGGGACCGTCGCGGGCGTGGCCGGGAGCCCGGCCCGCAGGGCGCGCACCAGGGCGAGCGCCGCGCGCAGGGACCGTACGAACGCCCCCTCGGTCAGGGAGAGGGCGGAGAGTTCGACCAGCCGCCGGACGGCCAGGTCCCCGCGGCGCAGCAGCCAGCCCGCGGCGATGCCCGCGAGGACGTGCGCGAGCAGCATTGGCAGGGACGGCAGCAGCGAGGCGGCCGAACCGGCACTGGACAGGGCGTCCGCGGGGTGGTGCATGGAGCCCATGTCCATGCCCGACATGCCCGTGGTCGAGTCGGTGGTGAGCCGGGCGTCGGAGAGGATCTGCCGGGCCTGGGTGGGGCTGATGGCCGCCGCGGTGGTCCCGCAGACGATCCGGGCCGCCCGTTCTACGAGGGACATGTCCGTGGTCGACATCGAGGCCATCGAGCCGGACGTCATCGAGCCGCCGGCCATGGTCGTCATGCCGTGCTGGCCGAGTCCGAACAGCGTGTGCAGCACGGTCTGGCCGAGGGCGAGGAGGGCCGCGATCCCGGGCAGCGAGCGCTCGCGTCCGGCGAGCGGGGCCGCGACCAGGACGACGCCCAGGAAGCCCGCGACGAGCGTCCACGGCGGGACGGTGGCGCAGGAGGCGAACGCGTGGCCTGCCCCGGCCAGCACGACGCAGACCGCGGCGAACACCGCGGCCCGCAGGATCCGGAGGTCTCTTCCGGAACGCGCCGTACGCTCGTGGGGGGCAGTCATGGCGGGCTCATCATCGCACTGGGCTTACGGGTCCCATACGGCAGGTCCGCAAGATGACATAACAACCGGAAGATCACTCTCTGGACCGGGCCGCCCGCACATACACCGATTCCATCCGACACGCATCGACCGTATGGGCGGTATCACGTCAACTCCACGCTTATACCGGGGCAGTGGCGGCAATAGGTAACGGTATGTCGAGCCGCGGCCAGAGAGGCTGGAGCATGAGCATCTGGTGGTCACTCCATCTGCGCCGCGAGGCCGCGAGCGTGCCGCTCGCGCGGCGCCTGCTGCTCGGCACCATGGAGACCGCGGGCGTCGACCCCGATGTCTCCTACGACCTCTCGGTCGCCCTCAGCGAGGCCTGTGCGAACGCCGTCGAGCACGGCGGTTCCGCCACGTCGGGGGGCCCTTCGGAGGCGTACCGGGTCACCGCGTACCTGGACGGCGTCAAGTGCCGTATCGAGGTGACCGATTCGGGCCCCGGCATCACCGCGCCGGCCGTCCCGGCCCGCCCCGCCCGCACGGACGCCGAGCACGGCCGGGGCCTGACCCTGATCCAGGAGCTCGCCGACCACGTGCACATCGGCAACAAGCCGGGCCGCGCGGGCACGGTGGTCAGCTTCGACAAGATCCTCAAGTGGCAGGAGGACGCACCGCTGATGGCGGTGTAGATCCACTGCGCTCGGCTTCGGGCCCACCTCACTTCTGCGGGCGCTGTCTCGTCACTGGGGCATGAACACGAAAATCCGGTACACGGCTCTCGGCCCGCTGGCCGTGGTCGCCCTGTACACAGGCTTCTGGGCGTACTTCTCCCCGACGGGCTGGTACGCGAACTTCCCCGGCCTCGGACTGAGCTGGCTGCCTCAGCTGGGCCCCTACAACGAACACCTCGCGAAGGACGCCGGCGCCATGTTCCTGGCGCTGGGCGCCCTGACGTTGATCGCCCTGCGGTCCGTGCGCAACACCCGGCTGGTGCAGACGACGGGTGCGGTGTGGCTGGTCTTCAACGTGCTGCACTTCAGCTATCACGTGCAGCACCTCGACATGTACGGGACGCGTGACCAGGTGCTCAACGTGGTGTTCCTGGCCGCGCTGGTGCTGCTGGCGATCGTCCTGCTGCTGCCGGTCCGGTCCGTCCGACAGGGCGGCACCCGATGACGTACGAGACGATGAGCGCGAAGGAGAGGCGGCCCGGTATGCGGATCGCGGTGGCGGGCGGGACCGGGCTGGTCGGGCGGCTGGTGGTCGAGGAGCTGACCGCGGCGGGGCAGGAGCCGGTGGTGCTGTCCCGGTCGCGCGGGGTGGATCTCGTCGCCGGTACGGGACTCGACGCGGCCCTGGCGGGTGTGGACGCGGTCGTCGACGTGAGCAACGTGACGACGACGAGCGCCAAGAAGGCCGTCGCGTTCTTCGAGAGCGCCGGCCGCAATCTCCTGGACGCCGAAGCGCGGGCGGGGGTACGACACCACGTGGCGCTGTCGATCGTCGGCATCGAACGGGTCGGCCTCGGCTACTACCAGGGCAAACTCCGCCAGGAGGAGCTCGTCAGGAGTGGTCCGACGCCGTGGACGGTGCTGCGCGCCACGCAGTTCCACGAGTTCGCGGACCAGACCCTCGCCCTGGTCCCGAAACCCCTCGCCGTGGTGCCCCGGATGCGGACCCAGCCGGTCGCGGCCCGCGAGGTGGCACAGGACCTCGTGAGGCTGGTCCTGGCCCCGGCCCAGGGCATGGCCCCCGACCTCGCCGGACCGCGCGTCGAACAGCTCGTCGACATGGTCCGCCGGCTGCTGAAGGCCCGCCACCAGCGCCGCCTGCTCCTGCCGGTCAGGCTGCCCGGCGCCACCGGCGCGGCCATGATCGGCGGCGGCCAGCTGCCGACCGGACCCGGCACGCGAGGGACCCAGACCTTCGACGCCTGGCTCGCCGAGAACGTCGTACAGGGAGGTTGACCGCGCCGTGCCCCCGCCGACCGGACCCGGCCAGGACCCCACCCTCGGCTCGCTCAGGGCCGAGCGGCGCCGGCTGCTCAACCTCGGCTACCGGATGCTCGGTTCGGTGCAGGACGCCGAGGACGTGGTCCAGGAGACGTACGCCCGCTGGTACGCCCTGTCCGAGGAGAAGCAGCGGGCGATCGAGGTGCCGCTGGCCTGGCTGACCCGGGTCGCCTCGCGCATCTGCCTCGACCAGCTCGCCTCGGCCCGGGTCCGCCGCGAGCGCTACACCGGCGAGTGGCTGCCCGAGCCCGTCCGGCACGGCGCCACCTGGACCAGCACCGGCGAGGACGCGGCCGGCGACGATCCCGCCGACCGGATCACCCTCGACGAGTCGGTCAGCATGGGGATGCTCGTGGTCCTGGACTCGGTCACGCCCGCCGAACGCGTCGCCTTCGTGCTCCACGACGTCTTCGGCCTGCCGTTCGCGGAGATCGCCGAGACGGTGGGCCGCAGCTCCGCGGCCTGCCGCCAACTGGCCGCCTCCGCGCGCCGCCGCCTTGCCGACCAACGGCCCGGCGGTAGTACGGCGCAGGAGCACCGGCAGGTCGTCTCCGCGTTCCGCGAGGCGTGCGAGACCGGCGACCTCGACGCGCTCGTCGCCCTGCTCGATCCCGCCGTCGAGTCCCGCAGCGACGGCGGCGGCAAGGTGCGCGCCGCCCTGCGCCCGATCGTCGGCCGCGACAAGGTGGCCCGGCTCTTCCTCGGCCTCATGCGCCGCGAACCCGAGGTGGAACTCGTCGAGGAGGACGTCAACGGCACGCCCGGCGTGGTGGTCAACATCCACGGCACCACCTTCGCCGTCCTCGCCGCGGACGTCCACGACGGCCTGATCACCGACCTCTGGCTGGTGGTCAACCCGGACAAGCTGCACGCGTGGACCGCCTGACGACCGAACGCCCCGCCCCTCGGCTTTCCCGGCGCTCACAGCTTGCTCTTATGCCGGCCCAACATCCTTGACGGCAGGGGTACTTACCTTCCCGCTGTGGACGGGAAGCAGAGGAGGCATCCATGAGCAGCCGTGCGGACGAGACGCTGGCGAGGGCCGCCGTGGCCGCGCTGACCGGGCAGTTGGCCCTGGCTCCCAAGCCGGGCCTGCCCGACCCGCGCGACCTGGGCGCACACGCCCTGTGCAAGGACCACGGCTCGCTGCGCTGGTCGGCCAAGGCGCTCGCGCCCGGCCTCGCGGCGATGGCCGCGGCGGCCCGCCGCATCGGCGAACCGACGCCCGCGTTACGAGCCGAACTGGGCGCGATCGGCAGATCCACCGAGCACTCGGTGGGCCTCGCGGGCGGCGGCCACAAGGGCGCCCTGTGGGCGCTCGGCTTCCTCGTCGCGGCCGCCGCGCTCACCCCCGCCGCCGGCGGCCGCGAGACGGCCGCGGTGGCCAAGAGGATCGCCGCCTACAACGACAAGGGCGCCCCGCGCCGGCCCTCGCGCGGCTCGTCGATCTCCGTGAAGTACGGCGCCGCGGGCGCCCGGGGCGAGGCCCGCGCCGGATTCCCGCACGTACGCCGGGCGTTGGACGCCCTCGCGAGTGCCCGCTCGGCCGGCGCCACGGAGGCCGAGGCCCGCCTGGACGCCCTGTGCACCGTGATGTCCACCCTCCAGGACACGGAACTGCTGTACACCGCGGGCCCGTTGGGCCTCCGCCACGTCCAGGCGGGCGCCCGCGGAGTGCTCGAAGCAGGCGGTACGTCGACGGCGGCGGGCGCCGAAGCCCTCGCGAGCCTCGACGCCGATCTGCACGCGCGCGCGTGGAGCCCGCGGGGGAGTGCGGGGCTGCTGGCGGGGGCGCTGTTCCTGGACGCCCTGCCGGTCAGCTCGCGAGCACCGGCCGCCTGACCGCCTCGCATTCGGCGCCCGCCGCCCGGCCGGCCGCCCGCCGGGTCGCGGGCCCCATCGCGTACGACGCCACCACGGTCGCCCCGCCCAGCAGCAGCCACCCGGGCGTCCCCCACCCGACCAGGAGCGAGGTCAGCACCAGCGGCCCCATCGTCCTGGCCACCGTCACGCCGGTCCCGAAGAACCCCTGGTACTCGCCGACCCGGTCGGCGGGCGCCAGATCGAAGGACAGCTGCCAGGACCCGGCCGACTGCCCCATCTCGGCGACCACTTGGAGCACCGCCCCGACCACCAGCACGCCCACCGCCACCCACGGCGACATCCCGGCCGACAGCGCGAACACCGCGCACGCCGCGAGCATGATCCACCCCGAACGCCGCACCGCGCGCGTGGCCGACGCGAGCCCGGTGATCCCGCGCGCGGTCCGCACCTGGAACAGCATCACGACCCCGGTGTTGAGCACGAACAGCGCGGAGACCAGCCAGGTCGGCGCCTCGGTCCGCTCGGCGATCCACAACGGCAGCCCGAGGCTGAGCAGCGGCATCCGCAGCAGCAGCACGGTGTTGAGGAGGGTCAGCAGGGCGTACGGGCGGTCGCGCAGCACGCCGAGCGACTCCCGCCTGCGGACGGCGACCGGTGCCGGCGCGGGCAGCCGCAGCAGCACCCCGGCGCACAGCAGGAAGCTCACCGCGTCCAGCGCGAACACCCCGAGATACGCGCCCCGGGTCCCCGCCTGCAACGCCAGTCCGCCCAGACCCGCGCCCACGGCGAGCCCGGCGTTGAGCGTCGACTGCAGATGCGCGAGCAGCCCGGTCCGCTCCCCGGCGGACACCAGCCCCGCCAGCAGCGCCTGCCGGGCTGCCGCAAGGCCCGACTGCGCGGTCGCGTACGCGCACGCGGCCGCCACGAACGGCACGAAGTCCCGTACGACCAGGAAGGACGCCACCGCAAGTCCCGTCGCGAGGGCCAGCAGCACGGCCGTGCCGCGCGGCCCGCGCCGGTCGGCGAGCCGTCCCAGCGGTACCCCGGCCAGCGAGCCGACGGCCCAGGCGACGGTCAGCCCGAGCCCCACGCGCGCGGGGGCGAGCCCGACGACGTGGGTGAAGTAGAGCGCCGAGGTCACGTAGTAGGCGCCGTCACCGACGGAGTTGGTCAACTGGGCGAGGGCCAGGGTGCGTTGGGGACCGGCGGGCGGGACGAGGCGGGAGCCCGAGCGAAGGGTGCGGCGAGTGGTCATGAGTACGACGGTAGGGTCTTATTGGGCCTTGGATCAGGCCCAATACTCGTCCATCTCATTGGTCCAATTCTGCGGTCCCGGCTGACCTCAGCCGTCCGCCAGCACCTTCCCCAACACCTCCAACGCCTCCGGATACACCCGCTCCCGGGGCGTCCCGTACCCCACGACCAGCCCCTGCGGGCGCCCTTCCCCGGGTGCGTGCCAGTGGTCGCCGAGGCGGCCCACCGCGAGGCCTTCCGCCTCGGCCCGCGCGAGCACTTCCTCCTCGTCGCCGACCTCCACGAGCGCGTGCAGTCCGGCCGCGATGCCGCGCACCCCGCGCCGGTTGCCGAGCCGGTCCAGGAGCTGGTCCCGGCGGCGCCGGTATCTGAGCCGGCACGCGCGCACGTGACGGTCGTAGGCGTGGCTCTCGATCAGTTCGGCGAGCGCCAACTGGCCGATGGTCTCGGTGTGGTGGTCGCTGTGCAGCTTGGCGTCGGCGACCGCGTCGACCAGGTGCGGGGGCAGGACCATCCAGCCGAGCCGGAGTGCGGGGCCGAGGGTCTTGGAGGCGGTGCCCAGGTAGACGGCCTGTCCGGGGGCCATGCCCTGGAGCGCGCCGACGGGCTGGCGGTCGTAGCGGAACTCCCCGTCGTAGTCGTCCTCGATGATCAGTGCCCCACGCGCGCGAGCCCAGTCGGTGAGCGCCCGCCGGCGGGTGGGGTGCAGGGTCACGCCGGTCGGGTACTGGTGGGCGGGCGTGACGACGGCGGCGGCGACCTCGCCCAACTGCTCGGGGCACACCCCGCGTTCGTCCACCGCGACCGGCACGACGGTCCCGCCGTTGCGCCGGACCACCTCGCGGTGGAAGGGCAGCCCGGGGTCCTCCATGGCGATGTCGGCGCCGTCCAGCACGCGCGTGAGGAGGGCGAGCCCCTGCACATAGCCGGAGGTGATCACGATCCGCTCGGGTGGCGCGATCACTCCCCGCGTGCGCCCCAGATACCCCGACAGCGCCGTCCGCAGCTCGATCCGCCCGCGCGGATCCCCGTAGTCGTACGCCAGCAGGGGAGCCGTCGCGATGGCCCGGCGCAGCGCCCGCAGCCAGGCCGCCGCCGGGAACGCCCCGACGTCCGGGCTCCCGGGGCGCAGGTCGAATCGGGGCGCACGCGCGTGTGCCGCCGCGTCCGGGGCCTCGGTGTCGGTCGAGGGCAGCTGCGCGACCTGCGTCCCCGAGCCCTGCCGCGCGGTCAGATAGCCCTCGGCGACGAGCTGGTCGTAGGCGGCCTTGGCGGTGCCCCGCGAGATGCCGAGCTCACCGGCGAGCCGCCTGGTCGCCGGCAGCCGGGTCCCGGGCGCCAGCCTGCCGTCCCGCACGGCGTCCCGCAGCGCCCGTTCAAGGCCGACCCGGCGCCCGTCACCGGCCTCCGGCTCCAGATGCAGATCGACACCGACACCGGACCAGAAGTCCCCCACGAAAACCTTCCCCCTCAGGTACGTGAAATGAATCGAGGCACGTGAATGGCCGGGCACCGCACTGGTACCCGGCCATCCTTCGTGTGTCAGCCCTTGAGCGAGGCCATCCACGCCTCGACCTCGTCGGACCGCCTGGGCAGCCCGTCCGACAGGTTCCTGTTGCCGTCCTCCGTCACCAGGATGTCGTCCTCGATCCGGACGCCGATCCCCCGGTACTCCTCGGGCACGGTCAGGTCGTCGGCCTGGAAGTACAGCCCCGGCTCGACGGTCAGCACCACGCCCGGCTCCAGCGTGCCGTCGACGTACGACTCCACGCGCGCGGCGGCGCAGTCGTGGACGTCCATGCCCAGCATGTGACCCGTGCCGTGCAGCGTCCAGCGGCGCTGGAGCCCCAGCTCCAGGACCCGCTCCACGGGCCCCTCGACCAGGCCCCACTCGACGAGCTTCTCGGCCAGCACGCGCTGCGCCGCGTCGTGGAAGTCCCGGTGCTTGGCGCCCGGCTGCACCGCCGCGATGCCGGCCTCCTGGGCCTCGTACACGGCGTCGTAGACCTTCTTCTGGACCTCGCTGAAGCGGCCGTTGACCGGCAGCGTGCGGGTGACGTCGGCCGTGTAGTACGTGTGCGTCTCGACGCCCGCGTCCAGGAGGAGCAGGTCGCCGGAGCGCACCGGGCCGTCGTTGCGCACCCAGTGCAGGGTGCACGCGTGCGGGCCGGCGGCGGCGATGGTGCCGTAGCCGACGTCGTTGCCCTCCACGCGCGCGCGGAGGAAGAACGTGCCCTCGATGTAGCGCTCGCTGGTCGCCTCGGCCTTGTCGAGGACCTTCACGACGTCCTCGAAGCCGCGGACCGTCGAGTCGACGGCCTTCTGCAGCTCGCCGATCTCGAACTCGTCCTTGACCAGCCGCGCCTCGGAGAGGAAGACCCGCAGCTCCTCGTCGCGCTCGGCGGTGACCTTGTCGGTCAGGGCCGCCTCGATACCGGCGTCGTAGCCGCGCACGACCCGCACCGGGCCGGTCGCCTCGCGCAGCTTGTCCGCCAGCTCGCGCACGTCGGAGGCGGGGATGCCGTAGAGCGTGCCGGCCTCGGTCAGCGAGTGGCGGCGGCCGACCCACAGCTCGCCCTGGCCGGAGAGCCAGAACTCGCCGTTGTCCCGGTCGGAGCGCGGCAGCAGGTAGATCGTCGCCTCGTGGCCCTCGGCCATGGGCTCCAGGACCAGGACGCCGTCCTCGGTCTGGTTGCCGGTGAGGTACGCGTACTCGACCGACGCCCGGAAGGGGTAGTCCGTGTCGTTCGAACGGGTCCTGAGATTGCCGGACGGGATCACCAGACGGTCGCCCGGGAAGCGCGCGGAGAGCGCGGCCCGGCGGGCGGCGGTCTCGGCGACCTGGGCGATCGGCTCCAGGTCACGCAACTCGGTGTCGGCCCAACCGGACTTCATGATCTCGGCCAACTCGTCGGACACGCCCGGGTACAGGCCGTTCTTGCGCTGCTTGATCGGCTCTTCTTCAGCGGTCTCCGGGGTCTCCGGGAGCTCCTCCGCCACGGTCATCCTCCTCGATACGGCACTGGACCCCCTCCATCGTACGGTCGTACGGAAGGGGTCCCAGGGCCGGAAGGCCTGTTACCTACGGCAGCGGCGCACACGCGCGGACACACGCCCCCGACTTACTCGAAGCGCGCCGCCAGCAACACCACGTCCTCCGCGCTGTCCTGCGCGTCGAGGCCGTCCGGCAGCATCGTGCGCAGTACGTGCTCGGCGATCGCGTCCGGGTCGTGGCGGACCGCCTTGGGGACGCCGGCCGCCGCCGCGTGCAGGCGGGCGAAAGCGCGGTCGGTGGCGTCTCCGGTGCGGTGCAGCAGGCCGTCGGTGTAGAGGAGCACGGTCTCGCCGGGCTCGGCCTGCAGCTCCACGCTGGGTGCCTCCCAGCAGGCCAGCATGCCCAGCGGCGCGGACACGGAGGTCTCCACGAACTCCGTGCGCCGCTCGCCGACCAGCAGCGGCGGGCAGTGCCCGGCACCGGCGAGGGTGATCTTGCGCAGCGCGGGTTCGCAGAAGGCGAACAGGGCGGTGGCGGAGCGGGCGGGCTCGGTCAGCCGCAGCAGCAGCTCCAGGTCGGACAGGACGGCGACCGGGTCCTCGCCCTCCATCACGGCGTACGCCCGCAGGCTCGCCCGCAGCCGGCCCATCGCGGCGACCGCGCTCGGCCCGGATCCGGTGACCGAGCCGACCGCGAGACCCAGCGCGGCGTCCGGCAGCGGCAGCGCGTCGTACCAGTCGCCGCCCCCGCGCGGCCCGGTACGGTGGCGCGCCGCGAGCTGGACGCCGGCCACCCGGGGGAGCCGGGACGGCAGCAGCTCCTCGGAGATCGTCGCCACGCACGCGCGCGTGCGCTCCACCTCGACCAGCAGGGCCAGGTGCTCGGCGGCGTAGCGGGCGTACAGGCCGATCAGGTGCCGCTGCCGCTCGACCGGCTCGGCGGGTTCGTCGTACAGCCACACGGCGGCGCCGATCCGGCCCGCGGTCTCGGCGGTCAGCGGGAGGGCGTAGCAGGCCGCGTAGCCCAGGCGCGCGGCGACCTCGCGGTGGCGGGGGTCCAGGCCGTCCTCGGCGAGCAGGTCCGGCTCGGCGATCTCGCCGTCCGCGCCCGGCAGTCCGTCGAGGATGCGGCCGTAGGACATCGCGCTGCGCGGCACGGTCTCGATGTGACCGAGGTCGGCCCGGGCCAGGCCGAGGCCGATCGTGGTGTCGGGGCCCAGGCCGTCGCCCGGTTCCAGGACGACGAGTCCGCGGCGGGCGCCCACGAGGGCGGCTCCGGCGTGCAGGAGTTCCTTGAGCGCGCCGTCGAGTGTGTCGGTGCGGGCCAGCCGTTCGGTGAGTTCATGGAGGGTCGTGAGGTCCGAGACCCAACCGGCGAGACGGTCCTGGAGCAGGGCGCTCGGGGCGCCCGGAGGGGTGCCCGGGACGGCAGGCGCGGGCGCGACAGTGTGTGCGGGCGAGGGAACCGTTGAATCGATTCCGGCCACTTTCGGAGGGTGAGGGGCGTTCATGGCGTCCGGCTTTCCGACCGGTGCGTATTGCTCAAAAGCATCGCAAACCCCCATGTCATTCTGCGCCGCTAGCAGTGTCTCCACATGTACACGCACTCGTGAGGGGATGTCCAGCATTGTCCTGCCGGGATTCCTGGTGTCCATGGGCAACCAGTCCACCCCTTGCGGAAAAGCAAAGTTGGCTTAAAACTGACTCGGGTAACGGGGTATTGCGGTCGACTGGCCTTGCTCCACGGAGCGTCACACCGGTCGTGATGGGTACGTACTCGGAGAAGGCCAGGGGTGGTTGACAGTCACCCGGAACCTGGTGACCGACCCGAGCGTCTTAGCCACCGACGACCGTGCCCCATCCTCCCGTGGCGGAGGCGAAGAGAAAAATGCGGGACGGCAAAACGCCAGACTTCGCCACCCCCACGCCACGCCCATGCTTTTGATGGATCCAGCGATACGGCATGGACGAGGCTGCCGAGGAAGCAGCCGACGCTCGGCCCATATGGGGTTCCCCCTGGTTTTCACAGGGGTGTGATGCGCCAACAGGTACGCACAGTGAAGTGATCGACACATGATGTGATGTGGCCCACGGTGTTGCCAGCGGTGCAACGGAAAGGAACGAGCGCTCATGCGCGAGATCCTCGGAAAGCGACGCAGGCTCCTGTCCCAGCGCAGCGACGGGGGGCCTGAACTGATCAGCGCGGCCCTGACCTTCGCGACCCAATGGCAGTGGCCCGTACTCCCGGGCGTGGCGGCGGACCCGCAGGGTCGCTGCGGCTGCCCGGACCCGGAGTGCACGGTGCCCGGTGCCCACCCCTTCGACCCCGGCCTGCTGGCCGGCACCACCGACGCCCGCATGGTGCGCTGGTGGTGGACCAACCGACCCACCGCGCCGATCATCCTGGCCACCGGTGGCAAGGCGCCCTGCGCGGTCAGCCTGCCGGCCCTCGCGGCCTCGCACGCTCTTGCCGCACTCGACCGCAGGGGCATGCGGCTCGGCCCGGTCGTCGCGACGGCCAGCCGTTGGGCGATCCTCGTGAAGCCCTACTCCATGGAGCAGTTGGGCGAACTGCTCTACGCCAAGGACTTCGTCCCCGGCTCCCTCCGCTTCCACGGCGAGGGCGGCTACCTCGCCCTGCCCCCGTCCGAATCGGGCGAGGGCGAGATCCGTTGGGAGCGCGCCCCGCTGCCCGGCACCGCCTCGCCCTGGGTGCCCGACGTCGAGGCCGTGGTGGACGCGGTCGTCGAGGCCCTCACTCGTACGGGTGTGAGCGCCCCCGAGTTGTAGGGGTGTCCGGCGCGCGCGGGACTGCCCACCCGCGCGCGGAAGTTATCTTCCGTCCATGCTGCGCGAATCCGGGGGACACAGCGCCCCACAGCCGCCTCGCGGCGGGCCTGACCCCCGAAGAGTTCGTCTCCTCGCCCTCGCGGGCGTCGTGGTCGCCGCGGTCGTGCTGCCGCTGGCCGTGGCGTCCGCGGGCCAGGTGGGCGACGCGGGCCACGCGGTCGTCCGCGCCCCCGCCGCCGTACGCTCCTCCCCGGCCGACGACGCCAAGGCGGCGCCCTCCGTCGAGCCCTCCCGCTCGCCCCTCCTGCTCGGCCTCGGCCTGGCCACCGCCGCCCGCTGCGGTCCCCAACTCACCTCGCCCGACGGCATCGAGGCGCAGACCTGTGTCCTCACCCAGGGTGAGGACACCTGGGCGCGCACCTACTACCGCAACGCCACCGGTGAGGCCCTGGACGCCGTCCTTACCCTCATGGCACCCGCCGACCGCACCGTGCGGATGAACTGCGCGGTGGGCGCGGGGGACGATCCGGGGACCTGCGAGACACCTCGGGAGCGCAGCCAGGGCGGACCCGACTCCTACGCGGCGGTCGCGGAGTTCGCGGCGCGCGGCGGACGCGGGCCGTTGCTGCTGCGTTCGGGAAGTGACTCGGGTGTCGGCGCGGGCGGTAGCTCGAGCGATGGCTCGCGTGATGGTGCGGGCGATGGCTTCGCGGTGAACCCGGATGCCGGCTCGGAGAGCAACTCCGGGGCCTCCACGGGCAGTTGACAGAGGCCTGCGCTCCGTAAACGAAGGGCGGGCATGCAAAGACCCGGTTGCTGGCGACGGGGGATGCACCAGCAACCGGGCTACTGGAACGGTAACAAGAGATCGGCGGTTCGCAAATTCGATCCGGGCTTTCCAGTCACGGATTTGCTTGTGGAGAGCGGGACTTGTGACCGGATTCACCGATTCCGAGTGATCGTGCCGAGCCGGCCGACCGGCCGGCTCGACACGATCTCGTCACACCCTGTCAACTGAGCGTGACCTGCCGGTTGGTGAGCCCGCCGCGCGCGCGGCGCTCGTCCGCGGTCAGCGGCACACCCGCCGCGAGGGCCCCGGCGAGCCGCTCGGCGAACTCGGCGGCCGGCTTCTCCACGTCCTCCGCGCCGACGCCGCTGGGCAGATCCCAGACCGGGACGGTGAGGCCGTGAGCGCGGAAGGAACCCACGAGGCGCGTGCCGTCACCGAGGTTGGAGCGGCCCGCCGCGTGCAGCCGCGCGAGGGCGTCCAGAAGCAGCTCCTCCTCGTGCGGCATGACCCAGCGCAGGTGGTTCTTGTCCGGTGTCTCGCACCAGTACGCCGCGTCCACGCCCGTGAGCTTCGCGGTCGGGATCGCCGCGGCGTTCGCCCGCTCCAGGGAGGCGGTCACTTCCGGAGTCGCGTTCTCCGCGTCCGGGACCCAGAATTCGAAGCCGCTGTGCACAACTGG
Organism: Streptomyces sp. NPDC001002; assembly: GCF_053599215.1. Taxonomy (NCBI): domain Bacteria; kingdom Bacillati; phylum Actinomycetota; class Actinomycetes; order Kitasatosporales; family Streptomycetaceae; genus Streptomyces; species Streptomyces sp. NPDC001002. The sequence continues at coordinate 51,278 of NZ_JBSFLV010000027.1, forward strand.
CTCGAACGCGCCTTCGGGATCGAGCAGATCCTGAAGGCGCGGACCCTCGGCGGGCGCCCGGCGGCTCTGGACCGGATTGCCCGGCTCCGCGGCGAGGGCGCGCTGGAGGGTGTCGGCGAGGTCGCGGCTGATGTCGCCCGACGCCGTGTCGTTCTGCAGGCCGATCAGCACCGAGCCGTCCTCGCGGCGCAGCGCCGGCCAGGCCATCGGCAGCACCGTCGCGAGCAGGACCGACGGGACGCCCTCGGGGAGGCCGCCCTTCAGCGGCAGTTCGGCGGTGGCGGCGGGGACCAGCTCGCGCAGGGCCACCCAGTCGCCCTCGCCGGGCAGGCCCTCGAAGGGGCGGTGCACCAGTTCGGTCACCGCGTGCGCGGCGGCCCGGCCGTGGCAGGCCTTGTAACGCCGGCCGCTGCCGCAGGGGCAGGGCTCGCGCGCGCCGACGACCGGGACCTCTCCGTCGGTGATCCGAGGCTGGTTGGCCTTGGTAAGGGGTCGCTTCTTGGCCATCGTGGGTGTCTCCCGGTTACGGCTCGTCTCGTACGGGCGGGAGCCTAGCCGTTCATGCCATGACCGGCCGGAGCCTGTGGACAACGTGGCTGTCCGTGCCGACCTGTGGACAACGCACCGGCTCGTCCCGGAACCGGAGGTTCGGTCCGGGCCGGCGCCCGAGGTTCAACCGGAGATCGGTCACGCCCGGACCCGAGATTCAGGGCTCAGGCCTGTGCGCGGGCCCGAGGTTGAGCGGTCAGGCCCGTGCCCGGACCCGAGGTTGAGCGGTTGGGCCGGCGCCCGAACCGGAAGTTCAGGGTTCAGGCAGGTGCCCGGGCCCGGGGTTCAGCGGTCAGGCTCGCGCCCGGATCCGCGGTTCAGGGCTTATGCCCTTGCCCGGACCCGAGGTTGAGCGGTTGGGCCGGCGCCCGAACCGGAAGTTCAGGGCTCAGGCTTGTGTCCGGACCAGAGGTTCAGCGGTCAGGCTCGCGCGCGGACCCGAGGTTCCGTGCTGCGGTCCGGTCGGACCAGAGGTTCAGTCCAGTTCGTCGAACGCGTCCGTGAAGCCCAGTGCGGGCAGCGGCCGGACCGAGGGTGCCGTGACGCGCGTAGCGAAGTCGTCACGACGGTGTCCGGCGTCCGGATCATGAACGGCGTCGCGCACGACGACCCACACCGTGACCTCGCCGCGGGTGTCGTCGCGCACACCCCAGTCGTCGGCCAGCGCCGTGATGATGTTCAGCCCCCGGCCGCCGTGCGCGGTGACCGACGGAGTGGCCGGAGCCGGGCGGGTGGGTCCGCCACCGTCCGTCACCTCCACCGTGAGCCGGCCGCCCGCGTCGACGCGCCACGCGGCACGCACGTCACCGTCCCCGGCGAGGGCGTCGCCCAAGGGACGACCGTGCTTGCACGCGTTGCTCAAGAGCTCGGACAGGATCAGCACGGCATCGTCGACGACCGCGTCCGACACCCCGCCCCTGCGCAGCTGCTCGCGCATGCGATGTCTCGCCTTGCCCACGCCCGCAGGGCCATGGGGTACGGCCATGCTCGACGACGTGGGCACCTCCTGTGCCACCACCAACGCCACCCCCGAGACCTCCTTCGCCCCACGCCACGGTGTGGATGCCCCATTGGCCTGAACCGGAAACCGGCCAACTCACGTTCGGTGACGCATTCGGAATGATCGAACACGGACCGAACGCGCCGGTGCACTCCCCGTAGTCACGTGGCTGGAATTCGCCGGAGTGACTGAGATTGGGAGGATGGCGTCATTGGGGCGGGTGGGTCAAGGGTTTCTTCACAGGTCTTTACCACTCTCCTGTGTAAAGCCGGTCTTCCGCGTCAAGCCGGTCTTCTGTGTAAAGAGGACGCGGATTCCTGTGAGGACGGGACTCAGCTGTGGGACGGGGCTCAGCGCCCGAGCTGGCGCAGCACCGCGCGCGGGCGGTTGGTGATGATGGCGTCGATGCCCAGGTCGACGCAGAGGTCCACGTCCTCCGGCTCGTTCACGGTCCACACGTGCACCCGGTGACCGGCCCGCTGAAGGCGCTCGATGTACGTCGGGTGGTTGCGCACGATACGGATCGAGGGACCCGCGATCCCGACACCCGCGGGCAGCCGCCCGTCACGCAGCCGCGGCGAGAGGAACTGCAGCAGATAGACCGTCGGCAGCGTCGGCGACGCGGCACGCACGCGATGGAGCGAGCGCGCCGAGAAACTCATCACGCGCACCGGCGACTCCTCGGGCGCGGCCGGCGCGTCCAGCCCGAACCGCTTCAGGAGCAGCAGCAGCCGCTCCTCCACCTGCCCCGCCCAGCGCGTGGGGTGCTTGGTCTCGATCGCCAGCTCCACCCGCCGCCCCGCGTCCGCGACGAGCTCCAGCAGCCGCTCCAGGGTCAGTACGGAGGTGTCGGCGCGGTCCTCGGGCCGGTACTCCCAGTCCGGCTCCTCGTCGCGCGTGCGCCAGCCCTCCCGAGTCTTCCAGGCGCCGAAGTCCAGTGCGGCGAGATCGGCGAGCTCCAGCGCCGACACCGCTCCGCGGCCGTTGGACGTACGGTTGACGCGACGGTCGTGGACACAGACGAGATGTCCGTCGGCGGTCAGACGTACATCGCACTCGAGGGCGTCCGCACCGTCCTCGATCGCCTTCTTGTACGCGGCCAGGGTGTGCTCGGGGGCCTCTTCGGAGGCTCCTCGGTGGGCGACGACTTGGGTCCGGGGCTGCCGTGCGTGGGTCACCGCGTCATGGTGCCACCGCCCGGGGGTAGTCGTGCGAGCGGAGGGGCAGAGATTGCGTCCCTTTTGCCCCTCATGACCTATATAAGGAATAGCCCCGAACGCACAGGCGCCGCTTATGGTGCCCTGACGGCTCATGGGAAAAGCTGACGGCATACAAAAGGACATGCACAGCTGCAGCGCACCGGACCGTCGAACAACGTGAACGGGCATGCCCGAGTGCGACCGAGAAGACCAGCCGTGGACCGAGGAGACAAGCTGTGAGCACCGAGAACGAGGGCACCCCGGTACCCCCGGCCCCGTCCGCACCCCCCGTGCCGGTGGATGCTCCCGCCCCCTCGGCACGCGTCGCCCCCGAGGGGGGCGCGCCCACGACTCCGCTCCCGCCGACGCCTTCGAGCGCCCCCGGCGCACCGGAGCAGGACCTGCTGCACTCCGGCCACGCGCCCACGTACGCGTCCGCCGGCGCCTCCCAGGGCCCCGGCTACGCCTCGACGGGCGACCACTCCCAGGGCTCGGCCCCCGACGCGGCCTGGCCGCCCCCGCCCCCGGCCACCCCCTCCTACGCCGACGGCGGCGCGGGCGGCGGCTCGGGTGCCGGCTGGGGCGACTCGTACCAGCAGCAGCCCGCCCACAGCCACAAGTCCGGCAGCGGGCGCGGCGGACTGATCGCCGCGATCCTGGTGGCCGCACTGGTCGCCGGCGGCCTGGGCGGCGGCCTCGGCTACACCCTGGCCAAGGACAACGACGACAACAGCGGCTCCACCACCGTCTCCGCCTCCACCAGCGGCGGTGACGTCAAGCGCGACGCCGGCACGGTCGCGGGCGTGGCCGCCAAGGCCGTACCCAGCACCGTCACCATCGAGGCCGAGTCCACCAGCGGCGAGGGCGGCACCGGCACCGGCTTCGTCTTCGACACCCAGGGCCACATCGTCACCAACAACCACGTCGTCGCGGACGCGATCGACGGCGGCAAGCTGACGGCCACCTTCCCGAACGGCAAGAAGTACGACGCCGAAGTGGTCGGCCACGCCCAGGGCTACGACGTCGCGGTCATCAAGCTCAAGAACCCGCCGTCCGACCTCAAGCCCCTCACGCTCGGCGACTCCGACAAGGTCGCCGTCGGCGACTCCACGATCGCCATCGGCGCGCCCTTCGGCCTGTCCAACACCGTCACCACCGGCATCATCAGCGCGAAGAACCGCCCCGTGGCCTCCAGCGACGGCACCGGCTCCAACGCCTCCTACATGAGCGCCCTGCAGACCGACGCCTCGATCAACCCGGGCAACTCCGGCGGGCCCCTCCTGGACGCCCAGGGCAACGTCATCGGCATCAACTCCGCGATCCAGTCCACCGGCAGCGGCGGTCTGGGCGGCACCAGCCAGTCCGGCTCGATCGGCCTCGGCTTCGCCATCCCGATCAACCAGGCCAAGTACGTCGCCCAGCAGCTGATCAAGACCGGCAAGCCGGTCTACGCGAAGATCGGCGCGTCCGTCTCCCTGGAGGACTCCACCGGCGGCGCGAAGATCAGCGAACAGGGCGCCGGCAGCTCCGACGCCGTCGAGGCGGGCGGCCCCGCCGCCGACGCCGGCCTCAAGCCCGGCGACGTCATCACCAAGCTCGACGACCACGTGATCGACTCCGGCCCCACCCTGATCGGCGAGATCTGGACCCACAAGCCGGGCGACAAGGTCACGATCACCTACGAGCGCGGCGGCAAGTCCCACACGGTGGACCTGACGCTGGGCTCCCGCGAGGGCGACAGCTGAGTCCGAGGGTCCGTCCGAGGATCCAACTGACGCGCACGCGTGCGTGAAGCGCGATGAGCCGGGTGCCGGAGCTCCCCCTCCGACACCCGGCTCACTTCTTGGTTCACCTCTGGGTTCTCACTTCTCGAAGAGGCTGTTGAGCTCCCCCTGGGACATCTGGTCCTCGGCGTACGAGAACGTCCCCGACTCGGCCAACTCCCGCGCGGCGAGCACGAGCCGGCGATACATGGCCCGCGCGATACTGCCCCCCACGGTGACCCGGCGCACCCCCAACTCGCGCAACTCCGCCATCCCCAGCGCGTTCCCGGTCAGCCCCATGACCACGTTGAGCGGCCCGTCGAGTTCCCGCACGAGCGTCCCGATGGTCGCCGCGTCCGCGGCCCCCGGCACGAACGCGCAGTCCGCACCGGCCGCCAGATACGCGTTGGCCCGCCGCACACACTCGTCGAGCGAACCGCCCACCAGCAGCACATCGGTCCGCCCCACGAGCACGAACGGCTCCCCGTGGCCGTCAACAGCCTCCCGAGCGGCCCGAATCCGCTCCACGGCAAGGTCGTACCGATAGAGCGGCCGCGCCCGCTCCCCGGTGAAATCCTCGACATTGCCGCCGGCCACACCGGCGGCGAGCGCGGCGCTGATGGTCTCGGCGACGACCTCGGGCGCCTCCCCGTACCCGTCCTCCAGATCGGCACTGACGGGCACGGACACGCCACCGGCGATCTCGCGCACGCGCGCGAGCATGGTCGACCGATCGACGCGCCCGTCACCCCCCGCCGCTGCGGCGTCGGCGAAGAAGTCATGATCAGGCCGCCCGAGGGAGAAGGCGACCCCGGCGCTGGTCGTGGCGAGCGCGGAAAACCCGGCGGCCTCCAGCACCTTGGCACTCCCCACGTCCCAGGCGTTGGGCAACAGGAAGCACCCCTCCTTGTGCAACTCGACGAAGCGTTCCGCCAGTTGGCGCCGATTGCTGTCCACGTGCCGTACCCCTTCCTCGACCGTCCCTGCGTCCGACCTTCCCACACGCCCCCTCCCGCCCCACGCTCCCCGAGAATCGACCAAGCCGGGTACGCTGTACCCGCTCCGTCCCAGGTGGGCGGCGCGGGGTGGGTTGCCCGAGCGGCCTAAGGGAACGGTCTTGAAAACCGTCGTGGCAGCGATGTCACCGTGGGTTCAAATCCCACACCCACCGCAGAGCACGCGGAAGCTGTTGAGCTGGGGCGCCGGAGGGAATCCGGTGCCCCAGCCTCTTTTCGAGCACGGGCAAGCACAGTCGACGGGGGCTTTTTCATGACCGCCACGCGCGGGGTACGCACTGTCCTGTTCGGGTCTGCCCTGGCACCGGTGTTCCTCCTGGTCGCGTGCACGTCGGGAAGCGATGCCGAAGCCGGCTCCACGCCCTCCAAGCCCTCTTCGCCCTCCGCGTCGCCGAGTCGCTCCAACTCCGCGGTGCAGCAAGAGAAGAAGCTCACCGCGCAGGTGCAGTCGGCTCTCGACGGCACGGTGACCGGGAACGACTCCATGGTGGAGTCCGGCATCGAGCGCGTGTCGGAGGGCATCCACACCGAACCCGGTCTCACCCCGGGAACCACGTACCGCCTCACCCTGGTCTGCGACGGCAGCGGAGTGGCGGACGTCGACTTCACACCGAAGAGCACGCCCGCACCGAAGCCGGTCGTCTGTGACGGGGCGATGAGCGCTCAGCGCTTCACGGCTGCCACGGCCTCGCTGCACATCGACGTCCAGGGGCGGTCGGGCGCCACCGGGATGATCGGCTGGCGCGTCGACAGGGTCTGAGCCGTCGACTCATCGGCATCCCCGCGCGCGTGGCTACAGCTCACAGTCCCGAGCCAACCCCTCCCAGTCCACCTCCCGCACCCCCCTCTCCGCATCGCACTCCCACGGCACATGAGGCGTGTGCTGGAACCAGATGATCGTGAGGGTGGAGCGGTGCAGGACGGGGTCGTGGGTCGGGTCCAGGGCCGTCGAGCGGAAAGTGCCGACGCAGGCGACCGGCGGGAGTATCTCGACCGGGCCGAGTGCGCCGGCGTACTGGTCGGGGTACTCGCGCGCGGGCGGAACGAGGTGGATCGGGGTGGTGGGGAAGGTCCGTTCGGCCTCGTGGAGCAGGCCCTTGATCGCCATGTCGTTGACCGGCTTGCAGGGGTAGCCGTCCGGCAGTCCGCCGTACGTCGACGAGAGCCGCAGATCGCAGAGGTCGGCGGCGCGGCCGGAGGCGAGGACCACGCGGGTGAGCGACATGGTTCGCACTCTGGGGCCGCGGTGCGTGTCGGGGCGGTCGTGCATGTGGTTCCTCTGCTGCTGATCGGCATTGCTGTTCCTGTCCCGCCCACTGCCCCGTCCCGGCCGGGCCCGACGCACCGCCTACTGCCCCCACCGCCCCGATCCCCTCACGCCCGATGCCGAGTCATCCGCGCCGCCGACGCGATCGTCGCCCGCGCCTCGCGTTCCGTGAGGCCCGTGTTGACCGCCGCTTCGACGAGGGGCTCGACCAGAGGAGGGCCGATCCCGTCCTCGTAGGCACGGCACGCGGCCCAGAAGAGGCGGGTGTTGCGCTGGCCCTCGTGCGCCGCGAGGACGAACTGGACCAGGCCCTGGCCGTGGCCGCTGATGGCGGGCGCGGTGGGGTGGTGGGTGCGGGGCGGCGGGAGCAGGAGGCGGAGGAGGGCGGGCGGGCAGGCCGCGGGGGCGAGGTGCGCGGTGCCCGGTGCGGTGCCGTAGACGCCGTGGTCGGTGCGGGAGCCGGGGCCGACGAGGTAGCCGCCGGCGCCGCGGATGTCGATGCCGGGGGCGAGGCGGCCGGCCGAGTTGGGGACGACGGTGTCCGGGGGGCCGCTCAGCCACAGGTGGCGGCCGCCGCTGGGGGTGAGGACGACCACGGTGTCGGGGATCGTGAACAGGTGGCGCAGGGCCAGTTCGCGCAGGGCCGCCGAGGAGTCCGTACCCGACTTCGTGTCGAGGTCGACGCCGATCAGGTGGTGCGGATGCAGCCCGCACGCGATGCCGTAGCCGGTCGCCCAGGGCGCGGCGGCGAACAGTTCGCGGATGCGCGCCGGGTCGGTCGAGGCGTCGTACACCCCGTGTCCGAGGCGCCCGCACTCGCCGTGGCAGGGCTCGGGTTCGGGGTCGGCGCGGTGGGGGGAGCGCAGGGCCGGGAGTTTCGTCCGGGACAGCGGAATGACGGCCAGACCGCGCTCCGCGGCTGACAGGGCGTGTGCGAGGGCCAGCGTCGTGGCCTGCCGGTCGGTGGTGGCCATGCCTCCATGTTCGTACGTACGTTCGAAAAAGGGAAGAGGGGGCGGTGTTCGACGCGCCGAGAAAGGGCGATTGGCGGGAAATGTGCTGGAACGCTTCGCCTCTTGCGGTGCTTGGGTTTGAGTCGCCCGTTCTGCCCTGACCTGGGGCTTGGAAGTGGTGAAAGGGGTTTATCGACTTGTCGTAGCACTTGAGGGGGAATCAAGGCTTCCGGGGTGGTTCGCCGGGGATTCCATGGGCAACTCTGGTCTCGCGACGTCGTGCACAACACCGAGGCGGTCGGCCAACTGCCCCGGAAACAGCCTGACTTGACGTACTTCCGGCAACAAAGCCGGGTTCTGGAGGAAGAAACATGGCAAGCATCCGTACCGCCCGCGTCATCGCCGCCGTCTCCGCTCTCCCGCTGGCCGCCGCTCTGTTCACCGGCGTCGCCGCGGCGGACAACGGCGCGATCGCGGACGACGGATCGAACGCCGGTGTCGCGAGCATCGTCGGCAGCGGCGTCGGCCACGACAACAACGGCAACTCGTCCACCACGCAGCAGAACGCGGTCGGCTCCGGCGCCTCGAACCAGAGCAACACCGCCCAGGTCAACGGTTCCGCCTTCACGGCCATCAACCAGGGAAACGAGAACGTCCTCGTCAACTTCACCAACCTGTGGTGAACCGGCGGTCCTGACGCCTGGGAGGCCGTAAGGGCCTACGGGGGGCCGGCGGGGTCCAGGGGTGTGCTCCGTGGGGTGGTAACGCGTCTGCGCGGCGGTACTTCGGTACCGCCGCGCAGGCGTTTTCCGTGCGGCGCGGCGCGACCTTCCCCGCCTTCGCGGAGGGTCAGAACCTTGACAGTGCACGGCATCTGACGGACAGTCAGAAACTCTCGCCGAGATCGTGGGAACCCGCTCGGCGTCGGCGGTGTACCAGAAGTGAGTACGACACGAGCGACACGGGACAGCACGACCGCCACACGAAACGACACGACCGCGAGCCGACGAGGGGGCGACGATGACCGACGAGCTGGGCGCACGGCTGAAGGTGTACGAGGGGCAATCCGCCGCCGTCGCCGCCGAGGGCAAGGACCCCGTCAACGCGCCCATGATCCGGCACTGGTGCGAGGCGATGGGCGACACCAACCCCGCGTACGAGGGCCCGGACGCCAAGGCCCCGCCCACCATGCTCCAGGTGTGGACGATGGGCGGTCTCTCCGGCTACCCGGGCGGCCGCACCCAGGCCTACGACGAGCTGCTCGCCCTGCTCGACGAGGCGGGCTACACCTCGGTCGTCGCCACCGACTGCGAGCAGGAGTACGTCCGCCCCCTGCGCCCCGGCGACGAGATCACCTTCGACTCGGTCATCGAGTCCGTGTCCGACCTCAAGTCGACCAAACTGGGCACCGGTTACTTCGTCACCACCCGCATGGACATCCACGTCGGCCCCCACATCGCCGGCACCCACCGCTTCCGCATCCTCAAGTACGCCCCCGCCCGCAGAAGGCAGCAACAGAAGCCCGCCCTGCGCCCCCGACCCGTCGTCAACCGCGACAACGCCGGCTTCTGGGAGGGCGTCGAGCACCACCGCCTGCTCATCCAGCGCTGCACGACCTGCGACACCCTCCGCTTCCCCTGGCTGCCGGGCTGCAACGCCTGCGGCGGCCCGGACTGGACCCCGGTCGAGGCGAGCGGCGACGGCACGGTCTATTCGTACGTCGTCATGCACCACCCGCCCTTCCCGGCCTTCGACCCCCCGTACGCAGTCGCGCTGATCGAACTCGCCGAGGGCGTGCGGATGATCAGCAATGTGGTGGGGGTGCCGTACGACAGGGTCCGGATAGGACTGCCGGTGCGGCTCGAATTCCAGTCGTACGACGACGAGTTGGTGCTGCCTGTCTTCCGCGCGCTGGAGGAGGTCGGATGACGGAGGGAGAGGAGAGGGCCGCAGACATGAGGGCCGGAGAATCAGGTACCGGAGGCATGAGGGTCGGCGAGAAGCTCCCGCCCCTGGAGATCCAGGTCACCCGGACCCTGATCGTCGCCGGCGCCATCGCCTCCCGTGACTACCAGGACGTGCACCACGACGCCGAGTTGGCCCGGCAGAAGGGTTCCCCGGACATCTTCATGAACATCCTGACGACGAACGGTCTGGTCGGCCGCTACATCACCGACCACTTCGGCCCGGCGGCCGAGCTCCGCAAGGTGGCCATACGGCTCGGCGCCCCCAACTACCCGGGCGACACGATGGTGTTGACCGGCACGATCGAGAAGGCCGACGGCGACACCGCGACGGTCCGGGTCGTCGGGGACAACGGCATAGGCCGACACGTCACAGGCACGGTGACCGTGACGGTGCCGATACAGGTGCCGGTGCCGCTCCCCGCCCCGGACCAGCTCCCCGGCCCACCCGGAGACCCCGCATGAGCGTCCGTACGCGAGACGCGCTCGGCGGGCGCGCGGCGATCGTCGGTATAGGGGCCACGGAGTTCTCCAAGGACTCGGGGCGCAGTGAGCTGCGGCTGGCGGCCGAGGCGGTGCGGGCGGCGCTGGACGACGCGGGGCTGACGCCGGGTGATGTGGACGGGATGGTGACGTTCACGATGGACACCAGCCCGGAGATCACCGTGGCGCAGGCCTGCGGGATGGGGGAGCTGTCCTTCTTCTCCCGGGTCCACTTCGGCGGCGGGGCGGCCTGTGCCACGGTCCAGCAGGCGGCGCTCGCGGTGGCGGCGGGTGTCGCGGAGGTCGTCGTCTGCTACCGGGCGTTCAACGAGCGTTCGGGGCGGAGATTCGGTTCGGGCGTGCAGCACCGGGAGCCGTCGGCGGAGGGCGCGGCGCTGGGCTGGTCCCTGCCGTTCGGGCTGCTCACCCCGGCCTCGTGGGTGGCGATGGCGGCGCAGCGCTATCTGCACACGTACGGGCTGACCCCGGAGGCGTTCGGGCAGGTGGCCGTGGTGGACCGGAAGTACGCGGCGACGAACCCGGCGGCGTACTTCCACGGTCGCCCCATCACCCTCGCCGACCACGCGGCCTCGCGCTGGATCGTCGAGCCGCTCCGGCTGCTGGACTGCTGCCAGGAGACCGACGGCGGCCAGGCGCTGGTGGTCACCTCGGTGGAGCGGGCCCGCGATCTGCCGAATCCGCCGGCGGTCATAGCGGCGGCGGCCCAGGGGGCGGGCCGGGGGCAGGAGCAGATGACCAGCTTCTACCGCGACGACCTGGCGGGCCTGCCGGAGATGGACGTGGTCGCCCGGCAGCTGTGGCGCACCTCCGGGCTCACGCCGGCCGAGATCGACGTGGCGATCCTGTACGACCACTTCACGCCGTTCGTGCTGATGCAGTTGGAGGAGTTCGGGTTCTGCGGCAAGGGGGAGGCGGCGGATTTCGTGGCGGGGGAGTCGTTGGCGATCAATACGCATGGGGGGCAGCTCGGGGAGGCGTACCTCCATGGGATGAACGGGATCGCGGAGGGGGTGCGCCAGGTGCGGGGGACGGCGGTGAACCGAATACCGGGGGCGCGAAGGGTGCTGGTCACGGCGGGCACGGGGGTGCCGACGTCGGGGCTGGTGCTGACGTCGGACGGTTGAGCGACGCCGGCCCGGGACACTCCTGCGAGGCCTCGGGGTACTCCTCCGGGATGCTCCTCCGAGGTACTCCCCCAGGACACCCTCAGGGGTCATCCCGCAGTACCCCCCACCCCCTTGTCCACCTTTAGGAGGTGCAGCCAGCACCACCCCTACAACCTGAGGCGGACTCGGCTTCGGGACCTGCGGCCGATCCGCCGGACGTGCCCTCGCTCCTAGCGTGGAGCCATGACCACACTCGTCTGCACCAGCGCCTCGACCGCTGCCGAACCAGTGACGCAGACCCTCGCGTACCCGTCGTTCTCCTCGTACGTGAAGGCCCGCCAGCCGGTGCTGCTGCGTACTGCCCGGTCGCTGACCGCGAACCCGAGCGACGCGGAGGATCTGCTGCAGACCGCCCTCACCAAGACGTATGTCGCGTGGGAGCGGATCGAGGACCATCGTGCGCTCGACGGCTATGTGCGCCGGGCGCTGCTGAACACCCGTACGTCGCAGTGGCGCAAGCGCAAGGTCGACGAGTTCGTGTGCGAGGAGCTGCCCGAGCCGGAGCCCGCGCCCGGCGGGGACGACCCGGCCGAGAGGCAGGCCCTGCACGACGCGATGTGGCGGGCGATCGCGAAGCTGCCGGCCAGGCAGCGGGCGATGGTCGTCCTCAGGTACTACGAGGACCTCAGCGAGGCCCAGACGGCCGAGGTGCTCGGAGTGTCGGTGGGCACGGTGAAGTCCGCGGTGTCGCGTGCGCTCGGCAAGCTGCGGGAGGATCCTGAGTTGGGCCTCGTGCGCTGACTCACTGGTCCGGCGTGATGTGATCGATCGACGGCAGCTAGTGACATACCGAATGGTATGTGCGCAGAATCGGCGCAACCGTTACCGCCGCGTAGGCAATGTCGCCCCGGGAGGATCGCCGTGCTGAGCACCATGCAGGACGTACCGCTGCTGATCTCTAGGATCCTGACGCATGGATCCACGATCCACGGCACATCGCAGGTGACCACCTGGACCGGCGAGGCGGAACCCCACCGCCGTTCCTTCGCCGAGGTCGGCGACCGCGCGGCCCAGTTGGCGCACGCCCTGCGCGAGGACCTCGGCGTCGTGGGCGACGACCGGGCCGCGACCCTGATGTGGAACAACGCCGAGCACGTCGAGGCCTACTTCGCGATCCCCTCCATGGGCGCGGTCCTGCACACCCTCAACCTCCGTCTCCCGCCCGAGCAGTTGGCGTGGATCGTGAACCACGCGGCGGACCGGATCGTGATCGTGAACGGTTCGCTGCTGCCGCTGCTCGCCCCGCTGCTCCCGCACCTCAAGACGGTCGAGCACGTGGTCGTGTCGGGCCCGGGCGACCGTTCGCTGCTGGCCGGGGTCACCCCGCAGGTGCACGAGTACGAGGAGCTGCTGGCCGGCAAGCCGACCTCGTACGACTGGCCGGAGCTGGACGAACGCCAGGCCGCCGCCATGTGTTACACCTCCGGCACGACGGGCGATCCCAAGGGGGTCGTGTACTCGCACCGTTCCGTCTACCTGCACTCCATGCAGGTCAACATGGCCCAGTCGATGGGCCTGACGGACCAGGACACCTCGCTGATCGTGGTGCCGCAGTTCCATGTCAACGCCTGGGGACTGCCGCACGCCACCTTCATGACCGGCATCAACATGCTGATGCCGGACCGTTTTCTGCAGCCCGCGCCGCTCGCCGAGATGATCGCGACCGAGCACCCGACGCACGCCGCCGCCGTGCCCACCATCTGGCAGGGCCTGCTCATCGAGCTGACCGCCCGCCCGCGTGACGTCTCCTCGCTCACCCAGGTCACCATCGGCGGTTCGGCCTGTCCGCCCTCCCTGATGGAGGCCTTCGACAGCCTCGGCATGCGGGTCTGTCACGCCTGGGGCATGACGGAGACCTCGCCGCTCGGCACGATCGCCCGCCCGCCGGCCGAGGCGGTCGGCACGCCGGAGGAGTTCGCGTACCGGCTCACGCAGGGCCGTTTCCCGGCCGGCGTCGAGGCGCGCCTTTCCGGACCCGGCGGTGAGCGCCTGCCCTGGGACGGCGAGTCCGCCGGCGAGCTGGAGGTCCGCGGCAACTGGATCGCGGGCGCCTACTACAACGGCCCCGAGGCCGAACCCCTGCGCCCCGTCGACAAGTTCAGCGAGGACGGCTGGCTCAAGACGGGCGACGTCGGCACGATCTCGCCCGACGGCTTCCTCACCCTCACCGACCGCGCCAAGGACGTCATCAAGTCCGGCGGCGAGTGGATCTCCTCGGTCGACCTGGAGAACGCGCTGATGGCCCACCCGGCCGTCGCCGAGGCCGCCGTCGTCGCCGTCCCCGACGAGAAGTGGGGCGAGCGCCCGTTGGCCACGGTCGTCCTCAAGGAGGGCGCCACCGCCGACTTCGAGTCCCTGCGCGCCTTCCTCGCCGAGGAGGGCAAGATCGCCAAATGGCAGCTTCCGGAGCGCTGGACGATCATCGAGTCGGTCCCGAAGACGAGCGTCGGCAAGTTCGACAAGAAGGTGCTGCGCAGGCAGTACGCCGAGGGCGGCCTGGACGTCACCAAGCTCTAGCGACCGGCAGCGGGAACAGAACGGCACCGGGAACAGAACGGCACGGGCCCACGTCACCGTCGTAGGACGTGGGCCTTCGCCCGTCACCCGGCGGCGGACCGCTCGCCGGGCGTCACCTCCAGGACCGCTTTTCCGGAGATCCGGCGTCCGTGGAGCGCCTCGGCCGCCTCCTCGAAACGGTCCCAGGATCCTTGCCAGCCGATCTCGACGCTGAGGAAGCCCTCGGCGGCCAGCTCGGTGAGAGCGGCCAGGTCCGCGGTGACAGCGCCCTCGATGACGAAGGACGTCAGCGACTTGGCCGGGCCGACCGTCGCGTACGGCGGGAAGACCGCCGGCTCCCCGGAGGTCCAGCCGACGCTCTGCACGCTGCCACCGGGAGCGAGCAGGTTCCAGGCGGCGACCAGTTGAGGACCGCCGACGTTGTCGATGACCACGTCGACAGGCCGCTGAAGCTGCTCCAGTCCGATCAGCACCTCGTCGGCGCCGGCCTCGCTCAGCCCTTCACCGCGGGCGGCCGAGCCCACGGACGCGATCACGTGGGCACCGGCCCGTGCCGCCAGCTGGACGGCGTACCGGCCGACCCCGCCGGAGGCCCCGGTGACCAGCACCCTCTTGCCCGGTCCGACCCCGGCGGCCCGCAGCGAGCGCAGCGCCGCCACTCCGGCGACGGGCAGAGCCACCGCCCGCGCCAGGTCCAAGCCCTTCGGCACCTCGGCCAGCGCACCCACGCCGATCGCGACGCGCTCGGCGAACGCCCCCGAGGTCAGGGCCACCACTCGGGTGCCCACCGCGGGGCCGGTTACGTCCGCCGCGGCCTCAACGACCACTCCGGCGGCGTCCGAGCCGAGCACCGCACCCACGGGGACCCGCCCCGAGCGGGCGTCATTGAGGTCGCCGTGGTTCAACGAGGCGTGGGAAACCGCCACCAGGACCTGGCCCGGTCCAGGCACGGGGTCGGGCACCTCGGCGAGGCGGACCGCGGCGGACGCGGACGGATCGACGACGAGAGCACCGACGGCCATGTCTTCTCCCTAGGGCAGCACCGCACTCGAACGCGCGCCACCAAACAGCATCAGCTGCCGGATGCCCACGCTCAAACCGAGCGCCGGGACGGGCCCTAGTTGGTGCCGATCCGCGCCAGCAGGTCCACGATCCGGCTCTGCACCTCGGTGCTGGTGGAGCGTTCCGCGAGGAAGAGGACCGTCTCGCCCGACGCGAGGCGGGGGAGGTCGGCCTGGTCGACGGCGGCGGTGTAGACGACGAGCGGGGTGCGGTTGAGCTGGCCGTTCGCGCGCAGCCAGTCGACGATGCCGGCCTGCCGCCGGTGCACCTGCATCAGGTCCATCACGACCAGGTTCGGCCGCAACTGCCCCGCCAGCGTCACCGCGTCCGCGTCGCTCGCGGCCCGCGCGACCTGCATCCCGCGCCGCTCCAGCGTCGCGGTCAGCGCGAGCGCGATCTCCGCGTGCTCCTCGATGAGCAGCACGCGCGGCGGGTGCTGCTCGCTGTCCCGCGGGGCGAGCGCCTTCAGGAGTACGGCGGGATCGGCGCCGTAGGCCGCCTCGCGGGTCGCCTGTCCGAGCCCCGCCGTCACCATCACCGGCACCTCGGCGGCCACCGCCGCCTGCCGCAGCGACTGCAGCGCGGTCCGGGTGATCGGACCGGTCAGCGGGTCCACGAACAGCGCGGCCGGGAACGCGGCGATCTGCGCGTCGACCTCCTCGCGCGAATGCACGATGACGGGCCGGTAGCCGCGGTCGCTGAGCGCCTGCTGGGTGGTGACGTCCGGCGCGGGCCACACCAGCAGCCGCCGCGGGTTGTCCAGCGGCTCCGGCGGCAACTCGTCGTCCAGCGGCTGCGGACGCGGCGGATCCGCGACCTCGACCGCCCCGCCGGGACCGTCCAGCGGCTCGGGACCCTCGGCGGCGTTCTCGTCCGGTGCCCCTATGGCGTACGACCGTCCGGAACCCTCGGTCACCTGCGCCAGCCGGGACTGGCCGGCGAGCGAGGGCTGCGGCTGCGGCTGTTCGGCCGACGGATGCGGACGGGCGGCCTGTTCCTGGGGCGCGGCGGCCGAGTCGGGCCGCGTGCCGAGCTTGCGGCGCCGGCCCCCGTTGGTGGGGCTGTTCGCCGCGGGCGCCGCCGCCGGCTGCTGCACCTGCGCGGCCTGCCGCGTGAACGGCACACCCTGCCCGAGCGTCCGCACACTGATCGCCCGCCCCTGAGTGGAGTTCGGGTCGACGGGCATGCCCCCGCCCGCCTCGGCCGGCAACGGCTGCGCGGCCCGCGCCTGAGCCTGGGCCTGCGCCGCGGCCACTTCCGGCGGAAGCGGCGTGCCCGGCGCGGGCGTGGTGCCGGACTGAGCGGGCGGTACGGGACCGGCGGCGGCCTCCGCGGGAAGGGGCTGGCCGGGGGTCGCCTGGGCCGGGATGGGCGCGCCCTGCGCGGGCACCGGCTGCTGTCCGGGCGGGACCGGCTGTCCCGTCGTACCGACCGCCTGACCGGGCACGGCAGGCGCGAGCCCCGCCTGAGCCATGCCAGGGGCGGCCTCCGCGACCGGAACTCCCTGCGCGGGCGTCCCCGCCGCCCCGCCCTGCGCCACGGCACGGCGACGGCGACCCGTCGGCGCGCTCGTGGGGTGCGGCTGCGGAGGGGTGTGGTCCTCGGACTGGTCGTGCGGGGCGGTGTCGTGCCGACCGTTGTCGATCAGGGCGTCACCGGCGAGGTTCTGGCCGCTCTGGCCGGGGACCTGCGGGTGCGGCTGTGTCTGCACCGGGGCCTGCTGCTGGGCCGGGACGGGCGTCGGCGGCTGAAGCTGACCGGGCGCCTGGCCCGGCACTTGACCCTGGACCTGGCCTTGAGCCTGACCCTGTCCCTGCGCGGGGACGGGCTGCTGAAGCTGCCCTGGCATCTGCTGCCCTGGCATCTGTCCCGGCACCTGCCCGGGGACCTGGCCCGGCACGGATCCCGGCATCTGCCCCGGCGCCTGCCCAGCCATCTGCCCCGGACCAGCCGCCGACATCGGCGCCGCCATGGGCGTCTGCATGGGCGGCTGCATCTGCCCGGCCTCCGGCGCCTGCTGCGCGGCCATGTCCGTGCCGCCCGCCGCTACCGCCGCAGCCCCCGACTCCGGTGTCCGGTCCGCCTCGGCCGGCGGCAGGGCGAAGACCGTACGAGGTCCCGCCTCCTGCGCGGCGGCAGCGCGCTCGTTCGCGGCGGCCAGGGCGCGGCGACGGCGACCGGTCGGCTCGGCGTTCTCGGCGGGGGCGGACTGGCCCGCGGGGACGGGCTGGTTGGCGAGGACCGGCTGGTTGCCCTGGCCGGTGGAGGCGGGGAGGGCCGGCGGCAGGGCGTGCTGTTCGCCGCCGTCGCGCCGGGCGCGCCGTCCGGTGGTTCCGCCGGCGGGCGCGGGTACGCCCTGCGGCGGCACCGTGCCGCCCAGGCCGCTGCCGACGGCCGCGGTACCGGCGCCGTGCTCGCCGGCCATGACGACGGCACCTTCGGAGACCCCGTCCCCGGAACCGTCACCTTCGACTTGACCCTCCGCACTGCCGTCGGCGGCCCGCCCGCGCCGACGCCCGGTACCGCCGGACCCGTCCGCGGCGACCGGTTCCTGGGCCTGCTCCTCGGCTGCCCGGCGCCGACGCCGGCCCGTGGGCACGGCGACCTCGGCGCCCGGGGTGCCGGACTCGCCGCCCGCCCCCGGAACGTCGCTCTCCAGGAAGGCGTCGACGGAGGACCGCCGCGCCCGCCGCCGCCCGCCGCCGGAGCTGGGCTCGGCCACTTCGAGGGCCGCGGACTGCACCTCGACGGCCCCCGCGCCACCGCCGATGGGCACTTCGAGGACGTATGCGCTGCCGCTCATGCCCGGCACCTCGTGCGTCTGCAGCACGCCGCCGTGGGCCCGCACGATCCCGCGCACGATCGGCTCGTGCACCGGGTCTCCCCCGGCGTACGGCCCGCGCACCTCGATCCGTACGACCTCACCGCGCTGCGCCGCCGCGACCACGACGGTGTTGTCCATGTAACCGCCCGCCGACACGGGCGCGTTGCCGGTCGCGTCGACGCCGGCCACGTCCGCGACGAGGTGTGCGAGCGCGGTGGCGAGCCGCTGCGGGTCGACCTCGGCCTCTATCGGCGGCGCGTGCACGGCGAACTGCACCCGCCCGGGCCCGATCAGCTCGACGGCCCCGTCGACGCCGGCGGCGACGACCGCGTCGAGCATGACCTTCGTACGGACGACCTGTTCGCTGCCGGCGTCGAGGGCCTGGTAGCCGAGAACGTTGTCGATGAGGGTCGTGATGCGCGAGTAGCCGGCGGACAGGTGGTGGAGCACCTGGTTGGCCTCGGGCCACAACTGCCCGGCGTCGTCGGCGGCGAGTGCGGCGAGATCGCGGCGCAGCTCGTCCAGCGGCCCGCGCAGCGACCGGGCGAGCAGCGTCAGCAGCTGCTCGTGCCGCCCGGCGAGGGCCTCGTACCGATCCTTCGCGCGCTCACCGAGGGCCGCGTACCGGTCCTCGCCGACGGCGATCTCCTCGTCGTGCTGCTCCTGGAGTTCCTCGATCTCGCGGATGTGCTTCTGGCGCAGGGCGGTGAGTTCGGAGGCGTGCTCCTCCTCGATCCGCTCCAGCTCGTCGGTGTGCCGCTTCTCGACGGCTTCCTTCTCCTCGGCGAGCGCGTCGTAGGGCCGCCGGTCGGTGAAGGTCATCACCGCGCCGACGAGCTGGTCGCCGTCGCGCACGGGCGCGGTCGTGAGGTCGACGGAGACCTCGGCCCCGGACTTCGACCACAGCACCTGCCCCCGCACCCGGTGCTTGCGCCCGGACCGCAGGGTGTCGGCGAGCGGCGACTCGTCGTACGGGAAAGGCGTGCCGTCGGCACGCGAGTGCAGGACGAGATCGTGCAGCGCCTTGCCGCCGAGGTCGCTGGCCCGGTACCCGAGGATCTGGGCGGCGGCGGGATTGACGAGCACGATCCGCCCGTCGGTGTCGGTCCCCACGACACCCTCGGCCGCGGCCCGCAGGATCATCTCGGTCTGCCGCTGCGAACGCGCCAGCTCGGCCTCGGTGTCGACGGTCCCGGTCAGGTCGCGTACGACGAGCATCAGCAGCTCGTCGGAGCCGTAGCCGTAACTGTCGTAGGCCTGCTGCCCGTTCTCCAGATTCGCGCTGGTCACCTCGACGGGGAACTCGCTCCCGTCGGTCCGCCGCGCGATCATCCGGGTCGGCTTGGTCTGCCCGCGGGGATCCATGTGATCGGGCCGCCGCATGGAGCCCGGGATCAGCTTGGAGTCGAACTGCGGCAGCAGATCGAGCAGCCCTCGCCCCACCAGCGCCGTTCCCGGCGCTTCAAAGGCCTCCAGCGCGATGGTGTTCGCGTTGACGACGGTCCCGTTGGCGTTGACCAGCACCAACGCGTCGGGAAGCGCGTCGAGTATGGCTGCGAGGCGAGCAGCGCCTCGGGATGGCCTGCTGCTCACGAGACGCTTCCTCCCTGTTACCGCATCTTGCCGACCGCCGCTCGGGCCATCTTGCCAACCTGCCCGCGACGTGTCACGCGAGGGAGTCTAAGGGCAGTGGTCCCACCCGCGGCGCCGGATGAGAGGGAGGTCGCACGACGAAGTGACGCAGAAGGTGTGACGGCACGACTCCGCCTGCGGCCTGGCCTGCACACACCTCGCGGAGCTGACGGAACGGCACTTTTGCGGACCCGGTGAAGCCCCGGTGGAACGCCTGTGCGCACCCGTCCTTCCCGTCCTTCTCGGTACCGGGGTGCTACGCCTGTCCCCGGGGCCGCAGATCGGGCAGCAACGGCACCATCCGGTCCCACCGCCCGATCTCGCACCCGTCCCGACGGTCGTACGAGACATCCACGGGCCGCCCGGCCCACACCCCGGTGACATGCGCGGTGGCGGGCCCGCCGTACTGCATGGTGCACACGCTCCCGTCCGGCACAGGGGCGAAGGTGTCCCGCCCCCAACGGGCCCCGCGATCGAGTGCACCGCACGCGCCGGCGACGTCGGGATGGGTCCCGCCTCCGGGATGGCAGTACAGGTCGTACGTCCCGTCCCTGCCACGGCCCGCGTCGCGCACGGTGACGGTGAGGTGATCGCCGGCCCGGTCCTCGTCCCGGACGGGGGGTGGGGCGATGGTGAGGGGACCGGCTTCGGCGTAGGCGGCGGGGGCGATGAGGGTGGGGGCGAGGGAGGCGGAGGCGGCGACGGTGAGGAACAGGGTGGCTAGGCGGCGGGTGGGGTGGGGGCGACGGGTGCGGTGGGTGCGGTGGGTGCGACGGGGGGCTGGGGATGCGTGGGTTGCCGGGGAGACGTGCGGCGGCTGGGGGGAGGACGGGACCGGCGAGACGTGCGGTAGCGGGGAGATGGGCGGGACCGGAGCGAGGTGCGGCAGCGGGGAGATGCGCGGGACCTGGGAGGCGTGCGAGTCCTGGAACATGACCTGACTAACGCCGTCCGGGTCGGGACGTTGCGCCCTCCCGGCGGGCGTCGCCGGGTGCGGAAGTGCTTTGCCCTGCGGCCTGCACGCCTAGTACCGTGGGAGGCGATTGGTGACACCGCGCTCGACTGTGTCATCATCTGCACGCACCACTCGCGCTCGCGCGGGCGGCTGTGCGGGAGGCGTCGCCTAGTCCGGTCTATGGCGCCGCACTGCTAATGCGGTTTGGGCCTTAAAGCCCATCGAGGGTTCAAATCCCTCCGCCTCCGCGCAAGATCACCGAAGCCCCGGTCTCAGGACCGGGGTTTCGTCGTTTCCGCAGGTCACAATGGCTGCGGCAAACGGATTTCACATGGCGGCGGCAGTCATGTAATGTTCTTCCTGTCGCCACGAGCGGCCCGAAAGGACCAGGAACGGCACACAGGACAAGCACTCGTAGCTTAACGGATAGAGCATCTGACTACGGATCAGAAGGTTGCAGGTTCGAATCCTGCCGAGTGCACAGCAGATCGAAGGCCCCGGAGCAATCCGGGGCCTTTGGCGTTTCGGGGGCGTACGGCAGCGAGGCACAGCAACGCCGACGCCAGGCGCTGATGTAAGTCGCCGATCTCAGCCCGCTCTGCTGCCGCCGCCCATCGCCGTGGACAGCTTGCCGAGCGCCACCTTGGGGTGAGCCTTCAGCGCGACCAGGAGCGGGCTGCACGTGTGCCGGGTGTTCGGGAGCGGGATGACCCGGAGGCCGGCGCGCACGGTCTCAGTCGCGTACGCCAGGACCCGCGTCACATGGACGATCCGCCCGGTACTCTTCCTGCCGCTCGCGCGTCGCCAAGGTGTCGAACTCTCCTACTGTGCCCACGACTTCAGGCTGGCTCAGCGATGTTGTCGGGCGACAGCCTCGGACTTCTCGACCCAGTCGAGGTACCACTCGGCGAAGTCGACCTGCGTCTGAGGCGCTCCGAGAGGGTGGAACGTGCCGTCCCCGGGACGTTCGTCAAACCACATACGGCCGCGTTCCGGCCCGGAGAGGACGAGCCAGTGGCAGTAACCGCAGCCCTCGTGGCTGAGGTTCACCGCCCCGGCCGTCGACCACTCGAAGAGCGCCTCGTCCTCCTCCACCCAGGCACGACAGGCCGCACGGTACGCATCCTCATCCGCGAAATCGGCTTCCACGGGCTCCTTGTCACTGTGTGCGTCCTGGACCCGTGCACTCTCCTCCGGGGCCGGGAAGGGCAACCGCAACCGGTCGTGCGGCATGGCGCCATCCACTTCGGACCACAACCACCCGGCACCGCTCCGGCTCAAGATGCTCAGCCCGTAGCCCGGCCCAGCGCCGCCGGCGCCGACCTCAAGCAGAAATCCCCGATAGTCCGCCGGCAGCAGGATGCCCCACTGAGCCTCCACCGCACTGACTTCCGCCTCCGACAGCGG
The DNA here is from genome assembly GCF_053599215.1 of Streptomyces sp. NPDC001002. Classification (NCBI taxonomy): domain Bacteria; kingdom Bacillati; phylum Actinomycetota; class Actinomycetes; order Kitasatosporales; family Streptomycetaceae; genus Streptomyces; species Streptomyces sp. NPDC001002. The sequence continues at coordinate 73,056 of NZ_JBSFLV010000027.1, forward strand.
ATCGGCAAGCCGGAAGTGATGGCCACGGGCCCCGTATCTGTCCCAGGCCCCAAAGACCTGCCGCGCCCGATCCGTGCGAGCCAGCGCCGTCACCCGCGCACGGACACCGCTCCAGTCCACCGCCCCCATGAACCGAAGCGTAGGCCAAAGCACCTGAACCGAGCCGAGCAATACCCAGCAGCTGCAACCACGGCATCACGTCTCAACCGAGACCGGACAACCCCACGCGACCGACTGAGTTACAACTTTCTCTACTGATTCAAGGCGGCTCGCTCCGCTCCCCGCGCGGCCTGGCCCCCGACCGGGTCTGCACTCCTGTCTCCGCCCCGCTCCAGCCCGGCCGGCGTCCGTGTCGCGCTCAAAGCCTGCAGCCACCTCGAGAAGGGGTACGTCGTGGCTGGGGCGGTAAGCTCCACGGCTTTAGGCAGCCACTTTGGCGCGAGCCTCTAAGATCATTGCCCCAACGTCGTGCTTTAACGGGCAGTCCACAGACTGCCCGACTCGCCGGAAGCTTAAGGGGCCATGATCACTTGCCCCAAAGCAGCTCCAGCCCAAAGCCGCTCCGCCGACCGGAGCCGTGGGCGACACGAAACGGGGCGCGGATAGCTGCTAGACATCGCGTTCCTGTGGTGGAGAGCAGTCGGTGCGACCACCGCCACGGCGGACAAGTCGGCATCAAGCAGCGGGCCGCCGCCCCCGCCGACGAGTCACTCAACCTCCAGAACGCTGGCAGCGCCACCCAGCACGTACGAAGCAGCCTCTACGACTCAGCAGCCACGCTAGTGGCAGCGCACCGGCCGGCGCGCGAAGAACCGGCACCCGCCACAGCCCACCTTCTAGGCCCGGCGATGCAAGCGCTCCCCTTCGGCCGAACGTTCGCCCAGCAACAGAGTCCACAGAAAGGGCCGGGCAGGTCAGCCTCTCGTCGCCAACCGTCGAGGCGAAGGTCCAATCCCCTCGCCTGGATGAGCCTCCTTGGTACCCACCTGAGGTTGGTACGCCTCAGGAATCGGGACAGGCGCGACGGCACGCGGAACGCTCAGCTGCCGCTCGGGCAGCAAAGACGGCGCTCCCGCCAAAAGACGAGACCTGGCTGAAGCCCCGCCCAGTTCAAGGTCTCTCACGATTGTCCGCCCCAGCACCTCTGCAAGCAGCGGAGGGGTCGCGTTACCCACCATCCGCCGACCAGCGCGGAACGGCTGCTCGATGCTCCAATCGTCAGGGAAGGTCTGCAAGCGCATCTGCTCACGCACAGAAAGGGGCCGATTGTCCCAGTGGAACGGCCCCGTGCTCGGCCCAGGAGAGGCTGGCAAGGTCCAGGACGGTCGATCCTTGGCCAGCTTCAGCAGAAACGACCAGTACCGGGTTCGCCATCCGAAGAGTTCCTCACCGTCGCCACGAGCCGTGAGATGGAGATAGTTGCCACCTTCTGGGATGGAAGGCAGTAGCGCTGCCCATTGCCCTGTAGCAACAGGCTTCTCATCCTCTTCAAGATCCCAAAGCACGTCCCAGGCCCGCGTCGGGTCGCCTGCGTGGGTCGCCTCCGGCAGGTGAACCTCTGCACCGTCCCGGTACGCAATGCCGATAGCCCGACGTCGGTGCTGAGGCACCCCGTAGTCAGCTGCATCAACGACCTTGGCCACCATCCTGTAGGAGGTGCCATGCCGATCGTTAATACCCGCGAGCCCCTCGTCAATGACCTCGGAGGCGTTCCCGTCCCCTCTCAAGAACCCCTCAACGTTCTCGACGAGCAATGCCCTAGGGAGGAAACCTTCAACCAGGTCGAGCATCCCATGCACACACTTGGCTCGGTCGTCCTCCATGCCGCTCCGGGCAGTCGAAGCCCACTGCGCAGCCTTTGAAAACGGCTGACAAGGCGGCCCCCCTGCAATGAGGTCGAGTTGCCCGCGCTTCATCCCTAGCGCTCGGGGAGTGAGGTACTGGGCAGCAGTGTTGACATCACCGTTGCCAGGCATGGCCCATCCCGGCCGATTGGCTGCGAGCACGGCCCTGGCGTCAGCGTCAACTTCCATGCAAGCGACGGTAGCCAGCCCAGCCTTCTCCAGACCCACGTCAAGACCACCCGCTCCTGTAAACAGAGAGAGCACCTTCCCCGTGGGCCGGGTTCGCGCTGACGATCGTGCGGCGGTCAACGGAGGCACTCCCCGAAGTAGATCTGCTCAATGTCTTGACAGAGGGAGCTCACCGGAGAAAACCGCAGTTGTCAAGGCAGTTGGGCAGTTAAGCGGGCACAGGCATCGAAGAATATCCGACAGGTGTTCGAAAAGCGACCAATGTCCTACCGATGGGCTAACTTCTTCCTACGCAGATGAGGGGGTTGCCCATGGACTATGAAAGCTGGAACAGAGTTCTCACGGAACACTTCTTCCCCCTCCGTGAAGCGGCAGCCCCTGTGTACTTATCGGTAGACGATGCCCTACTCACCGAACTGCTGACCAGTCACACCCAGGCTGCCACAACGCCCCCGACTGCAGCCGAGAACTTCCAAACTGCCATCAGGAGCCGGGTCTTCGGGCGCGACCCCTTCGAAGGGATCGCCTCCCGTGCTCGCCGCTGGCGCCGACACGGGGCCGCGGGCAACCCGCCCTTCATCGCGCTCCTCGCAGCAACAGTGCTCGCAGCCTCCAGGATGAGCCGCTCCGACAGGTTTTCCTACTATGGCCCGCTCCGCGAGCTGCTCGGCCTGCACGAAGGCTCCGGCATGCCAGACGGCTACGACGTGATCGTCCCCACCCTGTGGGATCACCTGAAGTGGTGGCTGATCGAGCATGAACAGGGCCGACGCGGCCTGCCCTCCGCCATTCCCCATCCGACCCAGGTCAACATTGGCTGGTCCCTGTCCCAAGCCGTTCTGGTCGGATCGGACCGCGTGCAAGTCGGGCTGTTCCTGTCAGCGATCGGAGCCCAGCCGGGAGACTCGGTCCCCGAAGCGGAACTCCTCGCCCGGTTCCAGGAGTGGGTACGGCTCAATCGGCCCAGCCCACGGATCCAGCGCGCACTGGCATCGCCGGAGTTACGACCGATCCTGGCGAGCATCGTGCAGCAGGAACTCACCCACTACGACGGGCTCCCGAGAAACTCCGCTGGCCTGCCGTGTGTGCCCTTGTCTCTCACGACCGAAGCCGGCGGTTTCCCGTATGGCGTTGCAGCCCGCATCCCCTCCCACCTCCGTCTCGAATCGCTCAGTCTGAACGGCGACGTCATCAGGGTTCCCTCGGGCGTGGAATGGTTACCTCTCACGCCTCCGGACCAGGAACTCACTCCGGGATCGGCACTCGAACTGGCCGCCGACACCGCCACACTGATGCTCCCCGCTCGCGACCTCTACGTCCTCCAGGCCAACGACTTGGTCGGGAAGTGGACATCCGTCAATGCAGCGGAAATCGGGGTGCCCCATCGAGTACTGGTGAGGACTGCCTTCGCAGCGCAGGCCGAGGCGGTGATGCTCGCTTGTGGATCAGACGGCGTACGTCAGCCCCGCAGGGTTCAGGTGCCGCCCGGCTGGACGTTGTTCAGCGGCTACACACCGACCCAATCCGCGACGGTCTCCGGCGTCGTCGGCCCGCTGGCCCCGCTGCACCAGCAGTTGGCCCGCCTGTCCGGCGGCCTCCGTATCGATGGCGGCAAACAGACCTACCTCCTCGGGTACGCACCTGACCTTGTTCTGCCAGCGATTCCCGATGACCATCCGCGCACCGTCACCATCGACGGGGTGCCCCTGCCGCCGGTTTCTCAGGTGCCGACGGACACGATCACGATCCGGCTAGCGGAGCGAGTGCACTCCGTCGGCGAGCACCAGATCGAGGTCGGGAATCGCAAACTCACCTTCACCCTGGTCGAGCGCTACCGGGAGAGCGTTGCCCCACCACTACTAGCGCTCCCTCCGAGGAGTGCCAAGCTGGCCACCATCCCCAGCAGGATCCCGAACTCGGCAAGTCCGTCGACGCTCGCTTCCTGGCTGCCGCCCGGCCATTTGTCCGGCTCGTTCTTCGGAAGCTATCGGCTCGATCCCCTTCCTCCGACGAGCATCCTGCGCCTCGGCGGCTCGATCTACGCCCTAGGCGGGAATCGCCTCGCTGCCCAGCTCGTTCCCGAAGCGCCAGCCTGGATCGCCACCATGGACCATGTGCCTCACGCGATCGACATCGAACCGTTACTCGCTGCTCTGCCTTTCCAAGCTGTATGGCTGCTTCAGGTAACCAGTTCCCAGAACGCCAGGGCCTGGCTAGCCCCGATCGTCCAAACCGGCTCGTATAGCCCGTGTGACGCCCCCTCAGGGAGCTGGACAATTCTCAGTGAAGCTGACTGGCGCAGGCTGACCTCGCGAAGCATCACCACCGCAGTGGCTTGCGCACAAGACTGGACCGACTACACGGCAGGGAAGTGAATGGTGCACGACGAGCTGCTCCTGTGGTGTTCCGAACGCGGCGCCGGGAACCTCGATGCCTTCCAAGACACGTACACATGGCTGGGGAAGGGCAAGCAGGAGAGTTCCACGCTGGACTGGCGCATCGCGCTGTACAACCTGCAGATTCTCAGCCATGTCGAAGTGGACTGGGAAGCCCGGATCTGGAGTGTGACGCCACCGGTCCTCACCACCTTGCCCAATTCCGGAGGGCACGCGCTTCTGGTGGGGCAAAGGCCGCTCTGGCTCATACAGCGGCTGGAACGGCTGCACGAAGACCCTGACCCTGGTATTGCCGCCCTCGCGCAGTCCGTGGTAGCACTTCCGCCACACCGACAGGCCGACGGCCCGTCGGTGCGGATAGTGACACTAGCGGATGCTGAAGAATGCCGCGCTCTCTGCGAGGCACTCGGTATCGCCTTCGAGGACCGCGCTGCGGATCAACTCGTTCTACGTCTTCCCCGCTTTCAAGAAATGCTCACCGAACGTGGCGTACAGCGAGGGCCCGGCGGCATCGAGCCTCAGAAGATGTCCGAGGGGGGCAGCGACCTCTGGACAGATGTCGAAGGCCACGGCGAACCACCGCTCCACGGCGCCTACCGATATCAGCGCTACAACACCCACCGCTATATCTACTGGATCGGCATGAGCGGCTTCATCGCCGACAAGCGCACCGTGGTGTACGCGGAACTCGCGCGCGCAGAACGCTGGGTGCTGCGGTACAGCCCGCTACAGCGGGAACTTTACGCGCCGAAACGCATGCAGCTACCGCATCTCCACGCCCGCGCCGCCGTGCTGCGCAGCGGGCTGCTGCCGCAACTAACCGCGCTCGATCCGCAGGCAGCGCCAGACCTGCATTCGATGCCTGAGTACAAGAGCTACGTCAAGTACGTGAACATTGACGAGGCATTCGCCAGACAATTGGCTGAATCTCTCTACCAGAAACTTCAACTCGTCCCCTAAGTCCGGACCCCGTGAGGATCTTGATGTCTGGCATCTCTCCGTCGGCCGTCCACGGCCAACTTGCCGAGTATTTCCAGCGCTACTACGACACCGCCTACTCGCTTCGCGATTCTTCGGTGGGCGAGGAACTCAAAGAGCTACTTTGCACTCCCGGGGTCCTCTTTCAGGATCCATATCTGGAGCTTTTGCCTCAATATGTGCAGTCAGCCCAGACCCTGGAAGAACTAGCGGTGGAAATAGGGGTTCCGGAGTTCGCCGGACTTCTGGGAGCCGGGCTGCTCCGGGGAATCCCCAGGCTCTATACCCACCAGGTGGAGGCCCTGAGGGCAAGCAATCACGGACGGGACATCGTAGTGACGTCCGGAACCGGTTCCGGAAAGACCGAAGCCTTTCTCGTCCCGGTGCTAGCCAGACTAGCCAATGAATCTCGTCAGTGGGCACCAGCAGGGTCCCAGAGCGCCGAGGAGCGGCCCTGGTGGCGCACATCACGGCACTGGCAGGCCCAGCGCCACGGAGGCGGCCGTCCCTCGGCCATGCGCGCCATGTTTCTCTATCCAATGAACGCGCTAGTGGAGGACCAGCTGATCAGGTTGCGACGCAGCCTGGACGCACCGGACGTACGCGGCTGGTTCGACATGCACCGTAACGGCAACCGCTTCCACTTCGGCCGCTACACCGGCCGCACCCCGGTTGCCGGCCCGCTGGAGCTAACCTCCAGGTCGAATTCCTCCAAAATGAAGGAATTGCGTAGGGCTCTGGCCTCGATGGAGGACCGAAGCCACCAGCTGGAGCAGCGCATCGCGGACGGCCTTGTGGAGGACGAGGAGGCCCGGTACTTCCTCCAGCGCCCCTTCGGGGCTGAGATGCGTTCTCGTTGGGACATGCAGGTCGCTCCGCCAGACATCCTCATCACCAACTACAGCATGCTCAACATCATGCTCATGCGCCGAGACGAGGATCCCATCTTCGATCGGACTCGTAACTGGCTGAAGAGTTCCAAGGACCACGTCTTCAGCCTGGTGGTGGACGAACTCCACATGTACAGAGGTACTCAGGGTACTGAGGTCGCCTACCTCCTACGCAAGCTTATCGACCGCCTCGGGCTGTCCACCGATTCCGACCAACTGTCCGTGATCGCCACCTCCGCCTCCATGGATCCGGAAAACCCGGTGGACCGGAAGTTTCTGAGCGACTTCTTCGGACGATCAGCCGACCGCTTCTCCGTGCTCGCCGGTGAACGCGTCCGGACCAAGGGCAGGACCGATCTCATGCCCTGGGCAAACACCGTTGGCCAAGGAACAGGTGCCCTGCCACCACTTCCTGACCGGCACGCGGCGCTCCAGGCCGCGTTCAGAGCGAGCGACGAGGACGACTCCCCCCGAGCGAAGCCGCTGACCGACGTGTCGGCCAAGCTCTTTCCTGGCCTCGCACCCGATAAGGCACTGGAAGCCACCGACGCACTCATCTCGCGCCTTGACGGGGAGGCGGATGCCGGCTCGCGATTCCGGCTCCACCTGTTCTTCCGGAACGTCACCGGCATGTGGGCGTGCGCGGATCGCAACTGCTCGGAAGTCCAACCACGCACCGCGGAGTCACCGGCGGAACGCCTGGTCGGAAAGCTCTACAGCCGGCCCAGGTATGCTTGCGAATGCGGCGCTCGCGTCCTGGAATTGCTGTACTGCGACACGTGCGGAGAGGTCTTCCTCGGCGGATTCCGTTCTCCGAACCTCGGCCACGATCCCACGAGGCGCTACCTGGTCTCCACCGCAACCGATCTCGAATCCCTCCCGGACAAGGCGCGCTTCGATCGCACCGCCGATGTGTACAGCATCTTCCTGCCTACTGCCGGAGAACGCTCCGATCTCGACCTATCACCGCACAAACATAAGGGTGGCCGACCGAAGGCAAAGAATCGACCGGAATACACGTTCACCTTTGTTCCGGCCGTGCTGGATCCCGCGAGCGGCAAGGTTGGCAGCTACCCGAACGAGGAGAACAACGGGTACCTGCTGGTGGCGCAGAGCCAACCGCAGGGCCACCTCGGGAAGGTCCGCGCCTTTCCCACCGTCTGTCCCTGCTGCGGGGAAGATAAAGAGATCTTCAAGAATGTCCGCCAGTTCGAGGACCCGTCACGTTCCCGGTCCCCCATCCGCACCATGGGTACAGGTTTCGAGAAGTCCAACCAGGTCCTAACCGATGCCCTCAAGAGGCAGCTGCAGACGAAGATCGTCGTCTTCTCGGACAGCCGACAGGACGCGGCCCGCATCTCGGCGGGCTTGGAGCGGTCGCACTACCAGGACTTGGTCAGGCAGCTCGTGATCGCCGCCCTCGACCATCCGAAGGATCTCGTGGCGTTGGCAGCAGAGTTCTTCAAGGGGAACCAAGCAGGCCAGGCCGCGCTGACCCAGCTCACAGCGACTGGTTCACCCGATCTGGTTGCAGCAGTGGTCGCCCTGGCCCATGACAGCCTCACCCCCGAACACGAAAGCGTGCTGGCGGACTACCGGGCCCAGCAGAAGGGCCCGACACTCGTCGAACTCGGCAATGAAGTCAGCGCACAAGCAGTTACATACGGCGTGCATCCCGGTGGGCCCTCGTTTTCACTGAGCGCTAGCACCGAGTCACGGAGCTGGACCAGGCTCTACGACTGGACCAGTGGCGTCCCGATCCAGCGGCCCGAGGCTTCTCTCACCAACGATCTACGCGTCCTGAGTTCTGAAATCCACAGGACAGTGCAGGCACAGGTCCAACAGGCGGTCTTTGCGGGAGGCGGCCGCGACCTGGAGTCGCTCGGCATCGGCCATGCCGCTCAGGACATCACCTTCAAGAGCCGGTCGCTGGATGACGAGGTCTTCCGCCAGGTGTGCCTGTCCACGCTGAGGCTGCTGGGTGTGCGTCGCCAGTTCCAGGAGCAGCGCCCTGAGCCGCCGGCGAATCTGCACACAGCAGCGAGGAAATACATCAACGCCGTCGCACAGCGTCATGATGCATTCCCGGACGCACTGGTCCAAGAGGTGAAGAATGCACTGGGGCTGAGTGACGCGGAGCCCCGGATTGAAGGGCAGAAGATCAGGATCGTCCTGGCCGGCGGGACAGAATGGCGCTGCGAACGGTGTACCAGAAGGCACCTCCACGGCTCCGCGGGCGTCTGTGCCTTTTGCCTCAGTTCACATCTCGTTACTGAACCCCTCGACCCAGATTCCGTCACCCTGGACGACTACTACACCTTCCTGGCCCGGGAGGCCGGGATCCCCTTCAGGCTCCACTGCGAAGAGCTGACGGGCCAGACCGACAACGACGATGCACAGGCTCGGCAAGCCCTCTTCCAGTCGGTCTTTCTGAGCGGGAAGGACATCGAGTTGGTCGATGAAATCGACCTACTCAGCGTCACCACCACGATGGAGGCTGGCGTCGACATCGGCGCGCTCCGCGCGGTGGTAATGGCGAACATGCCACCACAGCGCTTCAACTACCAGCAGCGTGTGGGCCGGGCCGGCCGCCGACTCGATCACCTGTCCATCGCCCTGACGCTGTGCCGTGGCACCAGGACCCATGACGACCACTACTTCCAGCACCCCTATCGGATCACCGGCGATCCCTCGCCTAGCCCGTACGTGGATCTCGATCGCCGGGAGATCCTGCTCCGTTGCTACGCCGCAAGCCTGCTGACTCTCGCCTTCCGGTCGGTCGAGGGGACGTCCGACTGGGATCCGGGACGCAATGTCCACGGGCCCTTCGGGACCGTCAGCGGATGGCCATTGGTGCGGGATGACGTCCGTACCTGGCTGGCCGACAACGACATCGCTAAGAGACACGCGGGCCAGGTTCTCCTGCAAGGGGCGTCTCCTGGCGCGCCTTCGCTGGATGATCTGGTCTCCTGGGCCACTTCCCGCCTCTACTCCGAGATAGAGGAAGTGGTGACGAACGCGCCGGACGCCGGTCCGCTCAGCCAGTCGCTCGCGGAACGCGGAGTGCTCCCCATGTTCGGATTCCCCACCCGGGTTCGCAACCTGCATCATCAGAGGCCGCACGGACCGGAACTCACCGACGTCATCGATCGGGACATCGACATCGCCATCTCGGAGTGGGCGCCCGGCGGTGAAGTGGTCAAGGACAAGGCGTTGCACACAGCAGTCGGCCTCGTGACGTACGAGCCCGCCGGCGGGCAGTGGTTGCCCGGCAAAGCTCCGGACAGTGATCGTCTCATGGTGGGCATCTGCGCCAAGTGCCTCTCCGTCAATCTCCGCGAATCCGAGCATTCGTGTCCTGTCTGTGGGGCCACCGCAGGAGAAGCCGGTGACTACCGGATGCTCCCGTCGTGTCAGCCGCTCGGCTTTCGCACCAGCTACAAGGCTCAGGATTACGACGGCACATTCGAATTCACACCACGCGCGTTCTCCGCGCGCCTCACCCTTGACACAACATCAGCGCTCGTCCCACGCTGCACTAAGGCCGCTGAATTCAGGAGCGGCCAGGGACGCATCGTGGTGGTCAACGCAGGAACTGGCGAGGGATACCAGTTCGGCAAGGTCAAGGGACACGACGGTCTGCTGGACACAAAACTCCTGGCTGACGCCGACCGCGCGAGAGATCTGGGCCTGCCCACACAGCATTCGGTCAGCAACGAGGAGAAACTGGCACTGGCCTCAGTGAAACTGACCGACGTTCTTTTGGTCGGCCTCCGCGAGCAACCCGCCGATCTGGCACTCGACCCGAGGCGGATGGCCGCAAGGGCTGCTTGGCTCTCACTCGGTACGGTTTTCAAACTCGCTGCCGTCAGGCTACTGGACATTGACGGAAGAGAACTCTCGGCGGGTCTCTATCCCGACCGAGGAGAAGAAGAGGGCAGTGTCAAGGCTCAAGTGTTCCTCTCGGACACCCTGGAGAACGGTGCCGGATATTCGACCTGGCTGGGGAAGCGCCCTACCGACTTCCTGCTCGCCGCACGTGAGGTCGCGGCCGATCTCACCCGCCACCGCTCTGGCAGCTTGAGGGCCGGGCCATGCGACTCGTCCTGCTACGACTGCCTGCGGGACTACAGCAACAGCGCCTACCACCCGCTGCTCGATTGGCGCCTGGCCACACAGATGGTCGAACTGCTCGATGGGGGGAACCTGGACTTCACCGCCGAGGAGGACTATGCATTCGAGCGAGTCGAGCGGTTCGCCAGAAGCTTCTCGCACTGGAAGGCTGATTCCTCCCACGGCTTGCCAGTCCTGAAAGACATCCAGCACGAAGATCTCGCTGTACTCATCACCCATCCTCTTGAGTCCTGGACCGGTCCCGCCCGCTCGAAGCGTGTGACCCGAGCGCTAGCCTCACTGGAGGCAGAGGGCTTCGAGGTGTTCGAGTCGTTCGAAAACCCGGTGCTGGACAGCGAACCGCCACAGCGCGCGATCGTCGCAGTCGACACGTTCGAGCTGCTTCGGCGGCCCGGCTGGATCGAGTCGAGACTGCAGAGCCTCTTCGATTGACCGGTCGGGTAGAGGGCAGGGACCCCTTTTGGGGCCCCTGCCTTCTGGCACCGCCTCTCCCGCGCTTCCGCGCACCTAGCAGTTCCGCGTATATGAGTTCTGGTGGACACACGTCTGGAGTACGCTGATGCATTTTCTTGTAGTGCCTCGCAGCGCGGGCTTCACCGTGCCGTCCAGCCTTCCGGCACTCGTCCTTCGGCGCGACCTTTGGGATGATTTTGGATTCAAAACCATGTTCGATGCTTATCTGTATCCTTCCCGAACAGAGGCATCTATTGACTTGGGATCCGTCAAGATCATAAAAAGAGGACAGAGCGGCGGCGCCACCGAGATCCCCGAAAGTTTCGTCCAGCTCGATGATAGTTATTGCTCACTCGGGCAAGCGTTTTCCTACTATGAAGCGCTACACGGACTTCCGGTCGAATTGCGTGACAGTGTTCTGTTCGGGCTCCGCGATATAGCTATCGACACCTCACTCAGGGAATCGTTCGCCAACGAGCCGGCGATGGCCGCCTCACTCCTGCGTTACGGGAACGCCGAACTCGCATTGAGAGACGCCACAGCCCTATTCGAAGGAACGATATCCTCGCAGGACAGTGAACTCGGGTTCACGTTCAGAACGAGTGTTGGAGGGGATCCCTTCTCCATTAACTTTGGTTTCGCAGATCGCTACCCCCTGCCAGGCCGCATCAACGTCGTCGTGGGCTACAACGGGTGCGGAAAAACGCAACTCCTTGCCAACCTAGCCAACACCGCGCATGCAGACCTTACCGACCGAGCCGACGAGAGCTTCATCCGGCGGTACGGAGAATTCCCAGGAACAAGCGGTGCGCCACGCTTCTCATCGGTCGTAGCTATCTCATATAGCGCTTTCGACACGTTCGACCTACCAGGGAAGAACCGACAAGAAGAGGATCGGTTGGAATCCAGCGGCGAGGTCTCCGGATACACCTATTGCGGCCTTAGGAGATACAATCGCAGCCTTGATTCCCACACGCCCCGCACCGGGTCACTCAAGGGTGCCGAGGAGATCCAGGATGACATCATGTCCGCCCTCGTTAGGGCTAGTACGCCCGAGCGTAAACAGAGGCTGACAGCAGCCCTCGCTCCACTGAGCCGAGAGCCTTCCTTCAAACGAGTTGAGTTGTCCAACACCTTCGCCTTCGACAGTGATTCGTGGCGGAATTCTTTTTCTGGCCTCAGTACCGGACACAAACTCGTGCTCAACATTGTCGTGCAGCTTGTAGCACACCTGGAGCCCGGATCATTGGTTCTGATCGACGAACCCGAATCCCACCTGCACCCTCCCCTCTTGGCTGCCTTGCTCAAGAGCATCAGCATATCCCTGGACCAGTTCAACTCCTACGCCGTGATGGCGACGCACTCCCCGGTCCTCCTCCAGGAAGTCCCCAGACGTTACGTCAGGGTCCTGCAGCGTTTTGGAGATCTCACACTTGTCGCCAACCCAGAGATCGAAACTTTTGCAGAAAATGTAGGACTGCTCACGCGCCACGTATTCAACTTGGACAGCAGCGCGACCGACTATCACTCAACCCTCCGATCCATGCAGGAGAGCTTGAACCTGGATGAGATCATGGAACTGTTCGACGGCGAGATGAGCGCACAGTCCATTTCTTTCCTGGCGAGCATCAGCCGCGATCGGCCCGGTAGATGATTCGACTTCCTCGCCCGGACAGAGATCGCCTGGCCGACCTCGATCTCGCCGTGAGCCGTAGACGACCATCCTCTCGGCGTGTCCTCATGGGAGTGCGCGCGGGAATCATCGACGCCTATGGCGACTACGAGGACGTTCTGCGAGATATTCGCCGGTTTACGTCGCTTGCCCACGGTTCTGATGTGCTCACCAAGGTCCTTCTGGGGAATTACGCACTCCTAGACAAAGGCCGTCCTCTGGAAGATCTCAGAAACTCGATCTTCCGAACAGCATTGACCCGTAACTCTCGGTGTCCGCTGTGTGAAAGAGCCCAGGTTTGCGCCCTCGATCACTTCCTTCCGAAGAATGTATTCCCGGAATATTCGATCCTGGCCGATAACCTAATCCCTGTCTGTGAAAGGTGTAATCGACTAAAGGGGGATGAGTGTGACAAGATAGACGGACTACTCATGTTTCACGCATACTTCGATGAATTCCCGGACGTCGAAATATTAGTCACGGAAATAGACGTCGAAAGCACCGTCTCAATCAGATACTCTTTACATCGCTCCGATAAAATAGACAACCTCACCTTCATGAGAGTCGAAAAGCAGTTCAAGATACTTGACCTTTTCGATTTCTATCAGATGGAGGCCATAGCCGAGCTAACGGACCAAATTGATCTTTACGATGAAACATATATCTCCCTCGGCGATTCAGGATTGCGATCAACTCTTAGCGCCTTGGCTCGAGGAGCCGAGAGGAAGGGCGTAAATCACTGGAAGGCGGCACTTTATCGTGCCCTGTCTAGAAATGCAGAATTTTGTAGCGGCGGCTATCGGAAGCTACTCACATCGCCGATGGCTTGACGGCGTCAAATCTGGCGAGACCGCAATGGTAGGTAGCCTGGAGTGCTAAGGACAGCGCGGACAGCTGGGTTGTTTCCAAGGAAGGCCAAGCGGATCGTCTTCGCCCCTGGAGCCGCACGGTCACGGACCGCCGAGGATGAAGCCAAGCAGGCGGCCGCGGACGCTTAACATCTGACCGCACTGAAGAAGAAGCTCGGCATTGTACCTCGCGCGGACGGCTCCTCATACCGCCCTTTCCGTAGCGGCTTTTCCGCTCTCTGCAAGGGCCGTTGACAGCCAGGTGGGTACGAGGATGTGCCGGGCCTGCCCCTGAGTAGAGGTAGAACATCGAGCGCTAAGCAAGTGACTGTCTAACTGCGTGACAACGCCGACGAACACCGGCGCACGACCGCGAACGTCTGCGGACCATCAGTGCAGGTGAGGCCCACACCGGCCCAAGGCAGCACCCACACCTAAGTTGCTTCGGGACGAGGAGGTCGTCGCCCAAGGTCTCACCCCCACGCGTCCGCCGGCGCGGCATACTCAGACGAACGTCACCAGGCAGCGTGGCTGAGGCCCGGTGGGGGATGCCCTGTCACGCGCGCGCCTGATCAGTCGAGCGCCCGCAATCGTGGCTAGCGTTCGTCGGCTGAAGCCCAAACGTCGAAGGCCCAGGTTCCGCGCGGAGTGCTTCGCGGTGGAGGGGCGAAAGGCGTGCCATTCGCGTGCCAGATCCTGTGGGGACTCACGGCGAACCGTGAGGACTAGGCCACGGAACTTCCGACGCTGGAAAACAGTTCCGCCGCAGTTCAGTGGGGTAATTGACCCCAGAGAACCCAAGCCTCCCAACCTCATAGCACGGCTTCAATCACTTCCATTCTTCTTAACGTCTTGCTAGAAGTACGCAGAAATCCTCAAGGATCTCTGGCGCCAAAACGCTGTGCTGAAAAACTGCACGGTGGGGTGGTATGCAGAGCAGGCCCTAAGTCAGTGCCCGGGGAGGGCCATGTTTGGACGTAGGTCAGATCATGGGAGCGATCCGGGGCCACTTGCTAATATCGCCCACACTCTCGTCAGGATAAAACCAACAATCGTGAAGTCCGTTCTCGGCGTGACTGCCGCGCTTGGATTCACTGCTGAGACATTTGAGCCCCTAGGGAACTTTCTAGAGAAGAGCTGCTTCCGGAGGGTCACTACTGGCTCTAATTGCTCTCATAATTTTCGATGCCATAAGTGAACCCTCGGAATCGGCAAAAAATACTGGGCCACACATTCTTGCCGAGGTCGAGGAGATGCGGGAGCATGTAACCAATGCTTTTACGCAAAAGATGCACATGTCGATTTCTCAGGGTTCACGATGGAGAGTTTAGTTGCCACCCTGCGGCCAGCACTGCGACAGATGGGCAACACTCGAGTCAGAAATCGGAGCATCAGAATACGAGCGATGATTGCATACTTGGACGCTCCGATGAACCTACCGAGCGTCCTTGTGCCGATAAGTGACCCTGAGCCAGCATCGCGCGCACGAAACGTTGAAGACTCTCCAGCTCTTAGGGGAAAAATTCAGAGCGAAATTACAGGAAGGAGCAAAAGAAGGTTACGGCAATTACTGTACGATGCTCGGGAAATGAACCCTCAACTACATATAAGCTGTGAGTTGCGAGAATCACCCGTAGATCCTGCCTTTAAGCTATGCATCCTAAATGACGAGGTGGCGCTACTCGGTCTATACGGCATCAAGGGGAGTGAGTTCCTTCATGATGGCGAGAACCATAGAAATATTGGACGCCTCATCCTTTGGAGTATCACCCGGCGATGTAAACATGATTGCTTGGAGTCGTCGATCAAACATAGAGGTTAACCGCAAAATTTTCGAGTAATACTCCGAATGGTTTGAATATTTGTGGGATCTGTTGGGGTACGCTTCCTCGCCTCCTCGTACTGGAGAAGATGGCTAGGTCGCACCGTCTATGTCCTGTTTCATTGGGTCGATTCTTGGAATGGATCTCGTCGTACTTGATCAGTCGTACTCCGTCTTCAGAGGGATAGAAACGCAAGCCCTGCTGCGATCCGATCGCTGAACTCAAGCAAGTCGAAGTAAGCGCGGCGGGCCTGGGCCATTTCCTCCTCCCCAATAGCGTGCCGAATGCAGTCGGCCTTGCCGAGATCACCACCATGCCTCACCACATGGAGCTGCCGACCATGTGCACCACCGTCACCGGTGAGGTGATCTGGCACGCGGACCACAACCATCGAGTGAAGATCCGCCTCGACGAATGGAACGTGCAAGGCTGATTCCCTTCGAGTAACCGCACCGCTGCACCACAACCGCACCAGATCCAGCGGGAAGCCACGGTGAAAGCAACCAAGCCCAGCGAGGCCCCTGTTCGACCGTTCTCCCAGGTACGCCCATACCAGCCCCAAATTCCCCCAGCTTCCCAGGCTGAGCACCCATAGCGTTGAGCGGTTGGAACCGAGCCCACCACTTCTAGGGTTTCTATTTACACGGAGTGCCGAGTCGCTACGCTGGGTTGCCAGTGCGCAGCCGGGCTGCAAGCCAGGGGGTAGGCGTGAATGCGGAGATCGTTCAGTTGGTTGAGGAGGCGGGCCCGTACCTGACGGCAGCTCTGGGTGCCTACGGTGCAGGAGTGTTGACCAGGACCGAGGACGCTGCAGTGGAGGCGACCGCGAATCTCGGCCGGCGCGTGCTACATGCGCTGTGGCAGCGCCACGACGAGCAGGGGCGGGCCGATCTGGAGACCGCCGTGCATGATGCGGCTGGCGAGCTGGGCGACGCTGATGCAGCAGCAGTGCTGCGTCAACACCTCAAGCGGGCGCTGCGTGACGACGAGGGATTGCGGCGGGAACTGGCTGCGCTGTTGCCCAATGCGAGTCGACCATTGACGATAACGGCATCTGGTGAGCGGTCGATTGCAGCCCAGGCGATCGGCACCGCCGTCACCGGAGACAACGCCACGCTCCGACCATGAGCATCCAGGAACCGGCCGCGGGTGGCGCGCGGGCATCGGGCACGCGGTCGGTGGCTGCTGGCGGCAATATCGGGGTCGCAATCACGGGGGACGACGCTCGTGTCGTGCTTCTGCCGTCGGAGGCGGTGCGCTGGGCGCAGGAAATACAGGCGCCACCGGGTGTAACGAACCTGCCGGACTCAGCGTCGGGGCTATTCGTTGGCCGTAGCAAGGAGCTGGAGGGGTTGCGGAGGCTGCTGACCACGGAGGGCGAGGCCGCAGTGACCCAGTCCCCATCCCGGACGCAGGCAATCCATGGACTTGGCGGGATAGGCAAGAGCGCTCTCGCCCTGCACTACGCCCATAGGTACCGGCGGGAGTACCCGTTGGTGTGGTGGATCACTGCGGATAGCTCCGACCAGATCATCACAGGGCTAGCCGCACTGGCAGTAAAGCTGTGTCCGCAGTGGGCGACGGTTGCGGATGTAGTAGAGGAGCGGGCCGCTTGGGCCATCCTGTGGCTACAGTGGCACCCCGGCTGGTTACTGGTCTTCGATAACGTCGAGGACCCAACCGACCTGCGCCACTACCTCGGCACCCTGCCAGACGGCCATCACCTGGCCACCAGTCGCAAGGCTACCGGTTGGCACGCCATAGCTCCCACCATGCCTCTGAGTCTACTGGATGCGGACGCGTCTGCCGATCTGCTGTGCACCCTCGCATTGGGGAAGGGAACATCCCCCAACCCTGACCAACACCGAAACGCCGCTGAACTGGCGAAGGAACTGGGGTATCTACCGCTGGCCCTGGAGCAGGCAGGGGCTTATCTGTTCCAGACCGGCACCGAGCTGGGAGCCTACCGGGAGGTTCTCGGGCAGCTGCTGGACACGGCAACTGATGGAATCGATCCAAAACGCACCATCGCCCGCATCTGGAATCACACCCTCGTCGCCATTAATGACCGAGACCCGTTGGCGGTCACGCTGCTGCACACCATGGCCTGGCTGGCCCCCGACAACATCTCCCGCATGTTATTCGTTCCCTTGGCCCCGGACTCCGTAGTCCTAGGCAGCTCCCTGGGCGTTCTGCACGCCTACAACATGATCGCCTTCACTGCTGACCGCCAGGGCATTAGCGTGCACCGCTTGGTCCAGGCGGTTCTGCGTACCCACACCACCGTGGAGTCTGATATCCCCTGCCCCGGTCGGCGAGAAGCCGAACAGGTGATACTGCAAGCAATCCCCGATGAGGGCGCCCCCGATTCAGAACAGACACTGCAGTGGGAAGGGCTCCTGCCTCACGCTTTCGCCTTGGCCGAATCCACGCCACACGACAGCCCCGCTTCTGTCGAGACCGCCGCTGCTTACCACGCCGCTGCCCAATACCTGGATCGACAGGGCCGCGACGCCCACACCATCCGCTTGCGCACAGCTGCCCTCACCCAGTGCGAGCGGGCGCTGGGTGACACCCACTCCGACACCCTGACGAGCCGCAACAACCTCGCCAGCGCCTACCAGGCGGCAGGGGATCTGGGTCGGGCGATTCCGCTGTACGAGGCCACCCTCACCCAGCGCGAGCATGTACTCGGCAATACCCACCCCGACACCCTGACGAGCCGCAACAACCTCGCTTACGCTTACCAGGCGGCAGGGGATCTGGGGCGGGCGATTCCGCTGTACGAGGCGACCCTCGCCCAGTGCGAGCACGTGCTCGGTGCCACCCACCCCGACACCCTGCAAAGCCGCAATAATCTCGCCGGCGCCTACCGGGTGACAGGGGATCTGGGGCGGGCGATTCCGCTGTACGAGGCGACCCTCGCCCAGTGCGAGCACGTGCTCGGTGCCACCCACCCCGTCACCCTGCAATGCCGCAACAACCTCGCCTACGCCTACCACGCCGTGGGGGATCTGGGGCGGGCGATCCCGCTGTACGAGGCCACCCTCGCCCAGCACGAGCGTGCACTCGGTGACACACACCCGCACACTCTGATGAGCCGCGACAACCTCGCCGGTGTGTACCGGGTGACAGGGGATCTGGGGCGGGCGATTCCGCTGTACGAGGCGACCCTCGCCCAGTGCGAGCACGTGCTCGGTGCCACCCACCCCGTCACTCTGCAAACCCGCAACGACCTCGCGGAGGCCTACCATGGGGCAGGTGACGTGAGGCGAGCGATCCCGTTGCTTCAGGCCACCCTCTCGCAGCGCGAAAGGGTGCTCTCCGACACCCATCCCGATACCCTAACCAGCCGCAATAACCTCGCCGACGCTTACGAGTCGGCGGGGGATCTGGGGCGGGCGATCCCGTTGTATGAGGCCACCTTGGCCCAGCGTGAGCAGATTCTGGGTGACACCCACCCCGACACCCTGATCAGCCGCAGCAACCTCGCCTACGCCTTCCAGTCGGCGGGGGATCTGGGGCGGGCGATCCCGTTGTATGAGGCCACCGGCTTCGAGCGCCGCTACGGCGTTCTGAAGCGGCTGGCCTCCTCCCCGCTCCCGCG